>NZ_JXSP01000059.1:0-21591 GCF_000946635.1 Micrococcus sp. MS-ASIII-49 | reverse complement strand
GGCGGCGGGGGCCCGGGCGTGGGCCCCGTGGCGGTGGGCGAGCACCTGGTGCCGTACCTGCCCTCCCGCGAGGCCCTGATGACCGCGGCCCCGCACGGCTCGGCCGGCGTGCTGCCCATCTCCTGGGCCTACATCCACCTGATGGGCGCCGAGGGTCTGCGCTCCGCCACCGCGCACGCGCTGCTGGGCGCCAACTACATCTCCCGCCGCCTCGCGCCCCTCTACCCGACGCTGTACACGGGCAACGACGGCCTCGTGGCGCACGAGTGCATCCTCGACCTGCGCGAGCTCACGGCCCGCACGGGCGTGACCGCCGAGGACGTCTGCAAGCGCCTCATCGACTACGGGTTCCACGCCCCGACCCTGGCGTTCCCCGTGGCCGGCACGCTCATGGTGGAGCCCACCGAGTCCGAGGACCTCGAGGAGATCGAGCGGTTCATCGAGGCCATGGAGGCCATCCACGCCGAGATCACCGCCGTCACCCCGGAGACCGTGGCGGACTCCGTCCTGCGCCGCGCCCCGCACACCCTCAACGTCCTGATGGCCGACGAGTGGGATCGCCCCTACTCGCGCGCCCAGGCGGGCACGCCGGTGCCGGGCCTGCGTCTGGACAAGTACCTGCCGCCGGTGGGCCGCATCGACGGCGCCTACGGCGATCGCAACCTCGTGTGCTCGTGCCCGCCGCCCGAGGCGTTCGAGGGCGCCGTGGCCGACACCGCCGACGAGGACTGAGAGGATCACCCCCATGAGCGATTCGACGCGCAACTCCCCGCTGCACCCGGTCCACGAGGCCGCGGGCGCCACGTTCACGGACTTCGGCGGCTGGAACATGCCCCTGAAGTACGGCTCCGAGCTGGCCGAGCACAAGGCCGTGCGCACCTCCGCAGGCCTGTTCGACCTCTCCCACATGGGCGAGATCCGGGTCACCGGCCCGGAGGCCGGGGCCATGCTGGACCACGCCCTCTCGAGCGTGCTCTCCACGTTGAAGCCCGGCCGCGCCAAGTACGCCCTGTGCCTGACGGACGCCGGCACCATCCTCGACGACACGATCGTCTACCGGATGGACGACGGCGAGGCCGGCTCCGAGCCCGACTACCTGGTGGTGCCCAACGCTGGCAACATCGCCGCGGTCCACACCGCCCTGAACCAGCGGGCGTCGGGCTGGGACGCCGTCGTCGAGGACGAGTCCTCGACCACCGCCCTCGTGGCCGTGCAGGGCCCGCAGGCCGAGAGGATCCTCGCCCGGGCCATGCCGGAGGCCGCGGCGCAGCTGGCCGAGCTGAAGTACTACGGCCACCTGACCCTGACCGTGCCCACGGACGCCGGTGACGTCATCGCCGTCGTCGCCCGCACCGGCTACACCGGTGAGGACGGCTTCGAGCTGTTCCTGCCCGCCGCCTCCACCGCCGAGGCCGGCGACCGCGGCTCCGCCGTGTGGAACACGATGCTCTCGGCCGCGGACGAGGCGGGCGTGGAGCTGACGCTGTGCGGGCTCGCCTCGCGGGACTCGCTGCGCCTCGAGGCGGGCATGCCGCTCTACGGCAACGAGCTGGACACCGGGCACCAGCCGCACGCCTCTGGCGTCGGCTTCGCGGTGCCCGCGAGCAAGGAGGCCGACTTCGTCGGACGATCCGCGCTGGTCGGCAGGGACGACGTCGAGGAGGTCCTCGTGGGGCTGCAGGGCGCGGGTCGGCGTGCCGCCCGGCACGGTTACGCCGTGCTGGACGAGTCCGGCGAGCGGGTGGGCGAGGTGACCTCGGGCGCCCCCAGCCCGACCCTCGGACACCCCATCGCCCTGGCCCGTGTCCGCCGCGACGTGGCCGCCGAGGGCACGTCCCTGCAGGTGGACCTGCGCGGCCGCGGCGAGCCGTTCACCGTGGTGGCCACGCCGTTCTACCGCCGGGAGCGCTGAGCCCGACGCAGCCGTCCCTCGGCCCGCCGCTCGGCGGTCCCGGGGCCCTTCGCTAGACTCGGGCTCCGGGCCGTCGTCGCGGCCCCCCGTCCCGCCGTCCACCTGCAGGAAGTCCGCATGACTCACGTCGCCGCCCGTGCCCGGGTCCCCCTGAAGGGGCTGCTGGTCTTCCTCGCCGTCGCCGCCGTCCTGCTCCTGCTGGGCATCGTCACCGTCCTCCGCGGCGTGGCCGCCGACGCCGCCCGCGTGGACATCGTCACCGTGCTGGACGGCAACACCGTGGTGGTGAACCAAGGCGGCACCGAGCGGACCGTGGTCCTCGCCGGCGTCACGAGCGCGGGCCGCAACCCCGAGGGCCTCAAGGTCGGCCCCAACCTCTGCATGGGGGAGGAGTCCTACGCCTGGCTGCGTGATCGGCTCCCGCAGGGGGCGACCGCGAGCATGACCACCTCGGACGAGGGCGCGCCCGAGGGGATGGAGAGCGCGGTCATCTCGATCGGCGGCGGCACCGTCAACGTGGCCATGGCGGAGGCCGGCATGGCCGCCCCCACGGAGGTCGCCGTCGGCAAGCGCCTGGCGGAGGAGATCGCCCAGGCCAATCAGGAGGCCGTGGGTCGCGGCGTGGGGCTCTACGACATCGAGGAGCCCTGCACGTACCAGAACCGGCTCTACGAGGCCCAGTTCGCCCTGGAGCAGATCCCGGAGGACGCGGAGGCGTCCCTGACGAAGATCGACGAGCGAGCGGTGGAGTACGCGGCCGGCCTGGACCAGGTGCGCCTGGTGCAGCAGGAGATCCGGGCCCTCGACCCGGAGAACGGCACGTTCGCCGACCTCGCCTACGGGCCGGCCAAGGAGTCGCTCCTGGCCGAGGCGGACCCGGTGGTGGAGCACGGGATGCAAGTCCTGAAGGACCTCAACACGCGGCGCAACGAGATCGCGGCCCGTGGCTGACCCCGCCGCGCTCAGTCCAGGGCGAGGGTGACGAGCCCGAGCTGGGCCGCCCGGATGATCAGCTGGACGCGGTCGCGGACCTCCAGCTTGGCCATGATCCGCGTGAGGTTGGCCTTGACCGTGGACTCGGAGACGAAGAGGTTCGCGGCGATCTCCGGGTTCGACTGACCCCTGGCCAGCAGCCGCAGCACGCCCAGCTCCCGCTCGGTGAGGTCGGAGCCGTCGGGGCTGCCGGGCTGCACCGAGGTGGGGCCCACCGTCGGCCGGTCCCGCTCGATCGAGGCGAGCAGCTTGGTCGCCACGGCGGGGGAGAGCACGGACTCGCCGCGATGGACGGCCTGAATGGCGCCCAGGATGGCCGGCGGCTCCGCGTCCTTGAGGAGGTAGCCGCCCGCTCCGGCGCGCAGGGCCGGCACGAGGTAGTCCTCGGACGTGAACGTGGTGATCGCCAGGACCCGGATCGCGGGGTGGGTGTCCTTGATCCGGCGTGTGGCCTCCACCCCGTCCATCAGGGGCATCTGCATGTCCATCAGGACCACGTCCGGCTCGATGGCGGCGCACGCCTCCACGGCTTCGACGCCGTTGGCGACCACACCCACGCAGGTCATGCCGGGGGCAGAGTCGACGAGCACGCGGAGCGCGCCGCTCATGAGCGGCTGGTCGTCGGCGATCAGGATGCGCAGCTCTTCGGACACGCAGGTCAGCGTAACCGGTGCTGTGGCGCATGCCACCTTGTCGGCGTCGGGGCGAGGCCGGGGTGCCCGCCGGCCGTCATCTGCGCCATGCCGCGGCGCGGCCTGTGCGCGGCGTGCACCATTTGTGACGGGCGTCATACATACTGGGGCCATGAAGACTCGCGCTCTCCTCGCTTCCGCTCTCCTTCTCGCCTCCACCCTCGTCGGCGCTCCGGCCGCCGCCGCCTCGGCGGCCTCGGCCGAGGACGACGTCGTCACGACCCTGGGCCTCGGCAAAGGCACTGCGGAGTGGACGTGCCGCCACTTCGGCATCTGGTGCGACTGACCCCGGGGCGGTCCGCCCCCGATGCCTGATTCGAGCCCATCGACCCCCTCCGTCCGGAGCGGCGCGCCCTCCCGGGCGCGCCGCTCTTCGGCGTGGCGTCAGGCGCGCAGCCTGCGGTGGCGCGCGTTCTGGGCCGCGGCGCCGCTGAGCCGCGTCTATCTCGCCTTCGGGTCGGCGTTCCTGCTCGCCTCGACCGCGTCCGACATCGGTCTGTTCGGCCCGGGCCACGGCGTCATCCCGGTCCTGGACGGGATCGCCATCGCGTCGGCGACCAGCGCCTTCCTCGCCCAGTGGTGGCGCAGCACGGTGGGCTTCGCCCTGCTCCTGCCCGGGGCCGTCGCGACCGTCGTCGGCGGTTCCGAGGTGCTCTTCGCCGTCGTCGCGCCCGTGGTCCTCGGGGCCGTCGCGGCGACCGCCCGTTCCTGGGGGTTCGTCGTCACGGCCGCCGTCCTGGCGCTGACCTGGGGCGTCGCCCAGCCGTTCGCGGTGGGTCAGGCGAACGCGACGTGGTTCATCCTGCTGCTCATGTCCATGGGCCTCGGCGGCGGGCTCTTCATCCGCGAGAGCCTGACCCGGCGGGAGCGGGATCGCCGCCGGGTGTTCGAGGCGGAGGAACGGGCCCGGCTGGCTGCCGAGGCCGAGCGTCGCTCCCTGGCCCGCGACCTGCACGACGTGGTCGCGCACAACCTCACGATCATCTCGATGCAGGCCCGGACGGCACGCTACCTCGGCACCCCGGAGGCGGCTCAGAGCGTGCTGGACGTGGTGGGGGACTCCGCGAAGGACGCGCTGCGGGACCTGCGGCGCATGCTCTCCGTCCTCCAGGAGGACGGGATCGTGGACCCGAGCGGTGAGCCGGGCGCCGCGGGGGACGCGGACGGCGCGACGTCCGCGGATCCGGTCCTGTCCGTGGCCCGCCTGGCCGAGGAGCTGCGCAGTCTCGGAATGACGGTGGAGACGGACGTCCGCTGCGACCAGAACGCGATGCCGATCTCCGTGCGGTCCACCCTGCACCGGGTGCTCCAGGAGGCCACCACGAACGTCGCCAAGCACGCCGGCGAGGGCGCGCGCGTGCGCATCGAACTCCGCGACGCGGGGTCGGACGTGGTGCTCGCGGTGGAGAACACCGTCGCCGAGCGGTCCGGCCCGCCGCAGTGGAACTCCTCCGGTGTGGGCCTGAACTCCATGCGGGATCGCGTGGCCACCTTCGGCGGCGCGATCGAGGCCGGGCCGGGGGGCTGGGGGTGGCGGGTGCGCGCGGTGCTCCCCCGGTCCGTCTGACTGAGGCCGGCGCCGGCACCGTCATGGACCACGTCCATGTGAGCTGCCTCACATCATCGCCCGAAAGTCTGCACCATCCGCCACTGTCGGGGGCGCCGTCGTCCCTCCTAGAGTGGGTCATGCCCCATTGAGACGGTGCACAGTGCGAATCACGAGCCGGGATACATGCCTGAGGGGATGCGGGCCCCGGACGCGGTTCCGAGAAGGACGATGGCCATCCGGCCATCGTCCTTTCTCGTTGCGGGCGTGCTCAGGCCGGCTCGGTGCGCGACGGCTCCGGGGTGACCGTGCGGACGAGGGGACGGGCCGCCGTCCGGCCCAGGGCCATGAGCACGGCGGCCGGGAATCCGATCACCGGGATGAGCATCGGCAGGATGCCCGCCGCGCCCTGCGTGAGCACCACCAGGCCGTAGAGCATGCCGATCAGCGCGTACGCCAGCACGTGGACCCACTGGTTGAGCACGTGCCGGAACGCCCAGTTCACGAGCAGGCACAGCGGCAGCCCCACCACCAGCCCGGCGACCCCGACCACCGTCAGCAGCGGTGTCAGGCTGCCGAAGGCCTGCAGGCCCGGGACCACGGCCAGGACCGCCACCACGGCGGCCATCACGAGGTTGGGCAGCAGCCAGGCCACGAGGAACCCGTTCAGTCCCATGCGCAGCTGCGGGCAGGGGCCGGAACGGGCCGCGCGGCGACGGGCACGGGCGGCGGACGCGACCGGGGCGGGGGTGGTCATGGCGGGAACTCTCCGGGAGGGGGATCGACGACGTCGGGCGGGTCCCCACTGTAGTGGGCCGGGCTGGACGGGCCCCGGGAGAGTTCCCGGTCAGGCGCGCCGGTCGCCGTCCACGTGGAAGGCCAGGTCCTCGACGCCGGGGAAGGACTCGATCTCCTGGAACGCGTCCCAGGCGTCGCTGTCCGCCTCGGCGTCCGCGGGCAGGGTCACCGTCAGGGCGCCGATCTCCCCGTCGATCACCTGCAGGCGCAGCTCGAGCTCGTGTCCTCCGGCGGATCCGGAGGCGAAGCGGCCGCGGACGGGCCAGACGCAGTCGTTCGGCACCGCGCGCCGGACGTCGTCGTCGGTCTGGACGACGAGCGGCACCCAGTCCGGGACCTCGCCGGCTTCACGGATGGCCTCGGCCACCGAGGTGACGGTGCGGGCGTGCGGCAGCTGGGAGCGCAGCGCCTCAGCCCCGGGCAGGTCCCGGCCCTCGGCCAGCGCCGGGTCGAGCAGGGTCTCGAGCAGGACGCGCACCTCGACCGGCAGCTCGGCGGTGGCCTCCGGCTCGACCTCGTCGACCGTGTCCTCGTCCAGGCCGGCGGGTCCGGTGACGGCGAGTTCGACGGCGTCGCGGCGGGTCCGGCGGGCGTCCTCGTTGGCCAGCAGCATCGCCAGGGAGGCCGCTGCGGCCAGCGCGACGCGCGGGGCGGGGACGCCGGCCCGCTGGAGCCCGCGCACCACGGCGCCGTCGACCCGGTCGTTCAGGCCGGTGGTGCGCAGCGCGACCGCCGCGACCGCGCCGCCGACGGCCAGTCCGCCGAGCCCGCGCAGGGCACGCGCGGCGGGGGAGGGGGCCACCTCGCCGTCGGCGATCGCGGCGGTGTGGAGGGCGTTGGCGGTCTCGGCCGCGAGAAACGTGCCGCTGACGGCGGCCTCGAGCTCTGCGAGGGCCCGACGCTCGCGCCCTCGGCGGGCGTGCGGATCCAGCAGGGTGAGCCCGCCGACCGCGGCCGCCGCCGCCAGCCCGTAGAGCCGGCCGCCCGGGGCGAGGGCGCGCTGGCGCAGCGCGGGGACGACGGCCTCGACGCCGTCGACGGGAACGGACGACGCCGAGTGGTGGACCTCGCCGGGGGCGGAAGGGGCGGGGGAGGGGAGCTTCATGCCCCCAGTGTGGCGCACCGCCCGGCTCAGGACGAGTCAGCGGCCCACGTGCGCGCTCAAGCGGAGCGCAGGCCGCCCTGCCACAGGGCGGCGAACGGCGTGCGGCCCTCCACCGCCTGCGCGATGCCGGCTCGCACGAACTCCTTGGCGCGGCGCGCGGCCTCGAGCGTGGTGGCACCCTTGGCCAACTCGGCGGTGACGGCGGCGGCGAGCGAGCAGCCCGCACCAGAGACGCCGGACTGGCCGATCTTCGGGGCGGAGAGCACCTCCACGGTGTCCCCGTCCACGAACACGTCCACGGCGTCCGGGCCGGGCAGGTGCATCCCGCCCTTGGCCAGGACGGCCGCGCCGGAGATCTCGTGGATGCGCCGAGCGGCCGCCGTCAGGTCCTCGACCGAGCGCACGGTCATGCCGGAGAGCTGCTCCGTCTCGAAGTGGTTCGGGGTGGTGAAGGTGGCCAGCGGCAGCAGCTCGGCCTTGAGCGCCTGGTCCGTGTCCAGGGCGTGGCCCGGCTCCTGGCCCTTGCAGATGAGCACGGGGTCCAGGACCACGTGGTCCCACTCGGCGCGGCGCAGGGCCGCGGCCGAGGTGCGGATGACCTCCGGGGAGCCCTGCATGCCCAGCTTCACGGTGCGCAGCCGCTCCGGGTAGTCGCCCTGGATGGCGTCGAGCTGCTGCTGGAGGATCTCGGTGGGCACGGGGAAGAAGCGGTGGTTCCAGTCGTCCTCCGGGTCGAAGGAGACGATGCAGGTCAGCGCCACGATGCCGAAGACGCCGAGTTCCTGGAACGTCTTGAGGTCGGCCTGGGCGCCGGCGCCGCCGGTGGCCTCGGACCCGGCGATGGTCAGGGCGAGCGCGGGGGCGGAGGCGGAGTGCTGGGGGGAGTGAGCGGTCTGGGGCATGCGCCCATGGTAGGACCGACCCCGGACGGGAAGCGCCCGACGGCCGGCGGTGTTCACCGGGGAACGAGGGTCCTCGGACCCGGAGCGTCCGCCCGGGCGCCCCGAGCGACCCGCGAAGGACGGGGACGGACGTGCTCGAGTTCCTCACCGGCACGGGCCTGGCCACCTCGGCCGGGCTCAACGCCTACATCCCCCTGCTCGCCCTGGGTCTGCTGGACCGGTTCACGGGGCTCGTCGACCTGCCCGCGGGGTGGACGTGGCTCTCCGCCGACGCCTCCCTCTGGATCCTCGGCGCCCTGCTCGCGCTCGAGCTCGTCGCGGACAAGATCCCCGGGGTGGACGCGGTCAACGACGTCGTCCAGACGGTCGTGGGAGCCGACACGGTCACGGTGGGGGCCGCCGCGCCCGTGCTCTCGGCGGCCGAGGACGTCTCGGCGGCCGGCCTCGTCGCGGCCGCGCTGTTCCTGCCGGTGCTGGTCGCCGTGCTGGTGGTCGCCGTCGTCGTGGGCCTGTGGCTGCTGGCCCGGCGGTTCCGCGCGCGGCGGACGCGAGGCCGTGCCGCGGCCGTGCCGGGTGGACCAGAATGGACGGCATGATCCTCATCAACCTGAAGTTCACCGTCCAGCCCGAGCGTGCCGACGAGTGGATGGACGCCGTCGCGAAGTACACCGCGGACGTGCGCTCCGAGCCCGGCAACCTGTTCTTCGAGTGGTACCGCCCGGTGGAAGGCGGCCCGAACGAGTACTTCCTGCTCGAGGGGTTCACGGACGAGGGTGCGCAGGCCCACGTCGCGTCCCCGCACTTCCAGGAGGGCCTGGACGCGATGCGCCCGCTGCTGGCGAGCACGCCCCAGATCATCTCCGAGCAGGTCGGTGCGGAGGGCTTCGGCCCGATGGGCGAGCTGCAGATCGACTGAGCCCGCCCCCGGCCGGAGGAGGCGACGGCGCCCGCGTCACGAGCGTGACGCAGGGCGCCGTCCCTGTATCCGGGGTCACACCCTGGCTACGGTGAGCGCATGAGCGCCGAGCAGAACAGCATCCAGACCCCCGGCTACCGCGCCGCCCACGTCCCCGCCGGCCAGGATCTCGGTCACCGCTGGTCCACCCGCGAGGCCGATCACGACGATCCGGCGGACCGCCGCGCCGTCCGCCAGATCGCCGAACTCGCCTTCGCGTCCACGGCCGAGGCCGACCTCGTCGAGGAGCTCGCCGGCGGCGCGGAGGGCTGGCTGCCCCAGTACTCCCTCGTGGCCATGACGGCCGCGATCCCCGGCACGGACCTGCAGTCGGACCCGATGGGCTACGGCACCCTGGTCCGGGCCCACATCGACGACGCCGAAGTGCTCGCCCTCGCCCCTCACGGCGTCCTGCCCGAGCATCAGGGCGAGGGCGCCGGCACCGCGCTCGTCAACGCCCTGCTGCAGAAGGCGCAGGCCGACGGCGAGGAGGTCGTGGTGGTCTACGGCTGGCCCGAGTACTACGCGAAGTTCGGCTTCCACCGGGCCTCCGAGCACGGCGTGCACGCGGCCTTCGCCCGGCAGCCCGAGGCGCTGCAGGTCCTCACGCTCCAGGACGGGGCCGAGGTGCCGGCCGGCGAGTTCCGCTACCCGCCCGCGTTCGGGGCGGAGAACGCGCAGGTCGCCGGCCGCTGAGGGCGGGGCGTCAGCCCAGGAGTCGGCGCACGGCGGCGAGCGTTCGTTCGGCCTCGGCCGGCTCGGCCGTGAGCCGCGCGATGACCTCCGCGAGGTCCGCGCGCAGGCCGGCCTCGGCGTCGTCGGCCGGGGCGTGGAGCCACGCCCGCAGGGCGCGGTTGTGGACGGCCACCACGGCCGCCGCCAGCCCGACGGCGACCCCGCCGCGCGCGGGCGTGTCCGGCAGGGCCGTGGCGAGCCAGCCGGAGAACAGCTCCGTGTAGCGGTGCGAGGTGAGCAGCTCGCGCGTGCGCAGCGACTGGGAGCCGCGCAGCAGGCGGGAGCGCGCCCGGGCCCGGTCCGGATCGGCGGTGTGATGCCGGAAGACCTGGAGGACCGCCTCCTCCAGGGCCTCCCGCACGCCGAGGGAGGTGCCGCGCAGGAAGTCGTCCAGGCGGGCGAGCAGCGCCGCGTGGTCGGCGAAGACCACCTCCTCCTTCCCGCCGAGGTGGCGGAAGAAGCTGGCCCGGCTCATGCCGGCCTGGCGGGCGAGCTGGTCGGCCGTGACGGCGTCGTAGCCCTCGCGGTCCAGCAGGTGGATCAGGGCGGTGAGGGTGTCCTCGGCGGGCGTCGTCATGCGGGCCATGGTGCCACGGGCGCGGAGAGGAGGTGAGACTGCGTCTGATTCTGTGAGATGGCGTGTCAGTCGGTGTAGGGTGATGACGGACACACCCATCTCTCCGACCCCGCCCGGGAGGCCACCATGACCGAGACCCTGCCCACCGTCGAGCCCGAGTACGACGTCGCCACGCCGCTGGACACCGACTTCTACCTCGCGCTCGCGGACGTGTCCGACGCCGAGAAGGACGTGTGGCGTCGGGCCCGCGCCTTCGCGCTCGAGCCGGACGTGCTGCCCCGGATCCGGGAGGCGTGGGACCGTCACGAGTACCCGCTCGACCTCGTGGCCCGCCTGGGCCAGGCCGACCTGCTGCGCGACGGCGTCCCCGTGGACGGGCTGCCCGAGATCTCCCGCGTGGCCGCGGGCCTGGCCATGATGGAGCTCTCGCGCCTGGACGGCTCGATCGCCACGATGACGGGCGTGCAGGGCGGTCTGGCCATGCGCTCGATCCAGCTGTGCGGCAGCGAGGAGCAGCGCGCCGAGCACCTGCCGGCCATGGCGCGCGGCGAGCTCTACGGCGCCTTCGCGCTCACGGAGCCGACCCACGGCTCCGACTCGGTCTCGCTGGAGACCCGCGCCGAGCGCGTCGACGGCGGCTGGCGGCTGCACGGGCACAAGAAGTGGATCGGCAACGGGGCCGCCGGCGGGGTGACCGTGGTGTGGGCGCGCAGCGCCGAGGACGAGAAGGTCCGCGGGTTCATCGTGCGCCAGGAGTCCGAGGGCTACACGGCCGAGGTCATCAAGGGCAAGGTCGCGCTGCGGGCCATCGACCAGGCCCACATCACCCTCGACGGCGTGTTCGTGCCCGACGCCGACGTCCTGCCCGAGGCCCGCTCCTTCAAGGACACCTCCCGCGTCCTCTTCGCCACGCGCGTGGGGGTCGCGTGGTCCGCCCTCGGGAAGGCCGTGGGCTGCTACGAGGCGGCGGTGCACTACGCGGGGCAGCGCGTCCAGTTCGGCCGACCGCTGGCCGCCGCCCAGAGCGTGCAGACCCGCCTGGCCGAGATGCTCTCCCAGCTCACCCAGGTGCAGCTGCTCGTGCTGCGTGCGACCCGGCTCGAGGACGAGGGACGGCTCACCGGGCCGATGGCGTCCATGGCCAAGTACTCGGCGACGCGCGCCGCGCGGTCCATCGCCGCGAACGCGCGCGACCTGCTCGGTGGCAACGGCATCCTCATCCAGAACGAGGTGGCCCGCCACTTCGCGGACATCGAGGCGATCCACACCTACGAGGGCACCGAGACCGTGCAGGGGCTGATCATCGGCCGCGAGATCACGGGGGTCGGCGCGTTCGTGTGAGATGACGCGAGCGGGGGCGGCGGCGTGAGCCAGAGATTTCTGCTGGTGCGCACGCCCCCCTGCCGCCGATTCGTCTGGCTCGGCGGCCGATTCATCTGGCTCACGCAGGCAGAGGGAGCCGCAGGTGGGCGGCGAGGTCGCGCAGCAGGGCGTCGAGGCCCCGCTGGGTGAAGACGCTGGCGGCCACGCGCAGCACGATCCACCCCTCGGCCTGCATCCGGCGGTCGCGCTCGATGTCACGGCGCCACTGCTGCGGGTCCGTCCGGTGATGATCGCCCTCGTACTGCACGCAGACGCGGGCCTCCCGCCACACCAGGTCCGGCCGGACGGCGGACCCGTCGCTCAGCATCAAAAGCGGATTCACCTCCGGCTCCGGCACACCCGCGTCGGTCAGCGCCAGTCGCAGGAGCGTCTCCGGCCGCGAATCCGCGCCGTCCCTGAGCAGCGGCAGGGCCGCTCGCAGGGTCCGCGTCCCTCGCCTCCCGCGCACCCGCAGCACCTCCGCCTCCAGATCACGCACGGTGCACCGCGGATGCTCGCCGGGGCGACGCCGGCCCGCCGGGCCGTCAGCCCGTTGCAGCAGGCTGTCCCCGGCGGCGACGACGTCGGCCAACGGCAGACCCAGCTGCGCCAGCGCCGCCCAGGTGGCGGCCGGCGTCGTGATCCGCACCCCCGAGCGCACCAGCACGGGGTCCTGCGGGTGCAGCTCATGCCCGACGACGCCGCTGCGGCGCGGCGCCCCGCCCTCGGCCCGCGTGCGCCCCAGATGGATGGGGCCGCGCTCCCACTGCCGCGGCAGCCACATCCCCCAGAGGCGAGCGGCGGTGGCGTGGGTGGCCGCGGTGCCGGGGTTCGTCCGCTGGAGGGCGCGGACGACGTCGGCCAGTGAGGGCTGACCCCCGGCGAGGTGCCGCAGCCCGTGGTGCGGGGCGTCGAACCGGGGGCCGCGCAGCTGCGAGGCCGTCAGACCGGCCTGCAGCCCCGCGGCGACCGGGAAGACGGGGCCGAGGGCGTCGTCGTGCGGAGGAGGGGCGACCATGCCGCCAGCCTCCCCTTCCGGCGGTGGACCCCGGATGGCGAGCGGGAGGGCCGTGGAGGGCGAGCCGGGCCGGCGGCCCTGTGCAGGAGCCACTGAATCGTCTGGCTCACGTCTTCTACGCGTCCGAGCGGCGCTGAGCCAGACGAATCGGTCGTGACAGCCCCCTCAGAACAGCAGAAACGTCTGGCTCGCGCCCGTCGCAGCGTGCTGGCTCCCCCCCCCGCAGCGTGCCGGCGGACCCAGCACCCCTCAGCCCTTCGGGGCGTAGTACCGGCCGAGGGTCTCAGCCTTGAGCTCCGCGAACGTCCCGTCCTGCATGGCCGCGCGGATCCGGTCCACGAGCGAGACCGTGAACCGCTCGTTGTGGATGGAGAGGAGCGTGTGCGCCACCATCTCCTTCGCCTTGAACAGGTGCCGCAGGTACGCGCGCGAGTAGTGGGCGCACGTGTAGCAGTCGCACTCGGGGTCCAGCGGCCCGAAGTCGCGGCGGTACTTCGCCCCGGGCAGGTTGTAGCGCCCGTCGCGGGTGTAGAACGCGCCGGTGCGGGCCACACGGGTGGGGGAGACGCAGTCGAAGGTGTCGGCGCCGTTCTCGACGGCGGTGAACAGGTCATCGGGTTCGGAGATGCCCAGCAGATGGCGCGGCTTGTCCTCGGGCAGCTCCTGCGCGCACCAGCCCACGATGGTCCCGAGGTTCTCCTTCTCCAGGGCCCCGCCGACGCCGTAGCCGTCGAAGCCGGAGGTCACGCCGTCGAGCTCCCCCGCGGCCGGGAACTCTGCCCGCATCGCTGCGAGGTCGCGGCAGGCCTTGCGGCGCAGGTCCTCGTACTGGGCCCCCTGGATCACGCCGAACAGCGCCTGGTACGGCCGCGCCGCGCGGACCCCGGTGAGGCGGGCGTGCTCGTCGAGGCAGCGCTGGGCCCAGCGGCGGGTGCGCTCGAGCGCCTCCTCCTGGTAGCCGCGGGAGTTGTGCAGGGTGGTCAGCTCGTCGAAGGCGAACATGATGTCCGCGCCGAGGTTGTGCTGGATGCCCACGGACACCTCGGGGGTGAACCGGTGTCGGTCCCCGGTCAGGTGGGACTTGAACCAGACGCCGTCGTCGTCGACGTTGGCCAGGCGCTCCTTGCCGGGGGCGACGGCGTCGTCGGCGCCCTGCCCCTCGGGCGCGCCGGGGCCCTTCATGTCGATGACCTTCTTGAATCCCGAGCCCAGGGACATCACCTGGAAGCCGCCGGAGTCCGTGAAGGTGGGGCCGGGCCAGTTCATGAACGCGCCGAGGCCGCCGGCCTCGTCGAGGAGGTCGTCCCCGGGCTGCAGGTACAGGTGGTAGGCGTTGGCCAGGAGGGCCTGCGCGCCGAGCTCGGCCATCGACTCCGGCAGCACCGCCTTGACCGTGGCCTGTGTGGCCACCGGGATGAACGCCGGCGTCTGGATCCGCCCGTGCGGGGTGGTGATGACGCCGGTGCGGCCGAGCGGGGCGCCGTCCGCACCGCCGGTCTCCAGCCGGTGCGTCACCTCGAAGCCGAACTGCGAGGGATGCGCGGGGGCACCGGAGGCGGGCTGCGGCGTCGGGGCGGCGGGGGTCTCAGGCATGGGACCCAGGGTAGTGCGCAGGCACCGCAGGCCGCCCCGGCTCAGCCCAGCACCTCCCGCGCCACCGCGCTCGCCACCACCAGGTCCTGCCAGGGCATGCCGGTGGTGACGAACAGGGCGGGCGCGCCCTCCCGACGACGCGCGGTCCCGGCCACGAGCTCGGCCAGCGTCACCGTGTCCTCGATCCCGGCGAGGGCGCCGGAGTCGATCGCGAGGGTGACGTCGCCGGCCTCGCGGGCGGCCGAGTCCCGCGACTCCACCGCCACGGTCGCGCGGCGGGCCAGGGCGTCGTCGGTCTCGCGGGCGTCCGTGGTGTGCGAGCCCATCGCCACGACCGTCGCGTGCTCCGGCACGAGTGTCCCGTCGAACAGCGGGGCCGTCGCGGCCGTGCACGTCACCACGACGTCCGCCTCCGCCACGGCCTCCGGGCCCGCGGCGCTCGCGGTCACGCCCAGCTCCGCTTCGATGCGCGCGGCCAGGGCGGCGGCCCGGTCGGCGTCGCGGCCCACCACGGACACCCGTTCCAGCCCGAACACGTCCTGGAAGGTGAGCGCGTGCTCCCACGCCTGCACGCCCGTGCCGACCACGACCAGGTGCCGGGGCGAGGCGTCCGCGAGCAGCCGCACCCCGAGCGCGGACACCGCGGAGGTGCGCAGGCCCGTCAGCTCGACGCCGTCCAGCACGGCCCGCGGCGCCTGGCCGGGGGTGCCCGGGGCGCCGAACAGCACGTAGACGCCCTGGATGACGGGCAGTCCGCGCTCGGGGTTGTCCGGCGTGAGGGTGAGCAGCTTGGTGCCGACCTCGGTCCCGCGCGTCGAGGGCATCTGCAGCAGCTGCCCGGCGGCGGTGGACACGCGGGTGCGGGGGGCGTCGGCCTCCGGGTCCAGGCCGGCGGCGAGGGCCGCCTCCAGCGCGTCGACGGCGGCGCGCGGGCTCAGGGCGGCGCGCACGGCGGGGCCGTCGATCCAGGGCAGGGAAGCGGTGGCGCGGTGCGTGTCCATGCGGCCACGCTACGGGGTGGGCCGGGCGGCTCAGCCGAACAGCGTGCGGAAGTTCGCCAGGATCCGGCGCGGGTGCTCGGGGTCGACGGCGGCCAGCCCCGCCACCGTGGGCTCGTACTCGCCCGGCGCGAAGTACCCGTGCTCGCGGTAGATCTCAAGGCGCTCGAGGATCCCGGCCTGGTCCAGCTCCGGGTGGAACTGGGTGGCGTACTGGCGGGTGCCGAGCCGGAACATCTGCACGGGGCAGTCGGCGCCCTCGGCGAGCAGCACCGCGCCGGGCGGCAGCGCGCTCATCGCCTCCTTGTGGCCGACGTACGCCGCGAACACGCGGGGCACCCCGGCCAGCAGCGGATCTGCGGCACCCTCGTCGGTGAGCGTGACCTCGACGGGCGCGGCCGACTCGCCATGGGCGTTGTCCACGACGCCGCCGGCGTGCCGGCCCAGCGTGCCGACGCCGTAGCAGCAGCCGAGGAACGGCAGGTCGCGGCGCCGGACGACGTCGAGCATCCGGCCCAGCTCCGCCTCCACGGCGCGCTGCACGGGGGACTTGGTCTCCTCGGGATCGGAGCCCGTGAACGGGCTGCCGGGCAGGATCACGGCGGCGACGTCCGCGAGCTCCGCCTCCCAGTCCAGGCCGTGCGTGGCCACGTCCGGGCGCTGCACGACGCGGTCCAGGCGCAGCACGCGCAGCCGGCCCTCCGGATAGCCGCCCAGTCGCTGGACGGCCTCGACCTCGGCGGCCGCGGCGTCGTCTTCGGGGCGCGTCTGGACGAGGAGGAACGGCCGCGGATGCGGGCTCGGGACGGCGCCGGTCGGGGTGGTCATCTCGGCAGACTAGCGGGGCATCGGGCCGGGAGGGCGCGGCGGCGTCGTGGGGCGTCGTCGGGGGCGGGCCGCGGTCAGCGGTCGGCCCAGGGGCGGGCGTCGGAGGCCCACGGCAGGGGACGGACGCGCTCCTCGGGCAGCGGGTCCGCGGCCAGCCGGCCGTAGCGGTGCACGTCGAGCCGCCGCCCGCCCGCGCGGAGGCGGCCGCGCTGCGTGCCTTCGTGTCGGAGCCCGGCGGCCCGGGCGACGGCCCCCGCCGTCGGGCTGTCCGCCCGGTGGGCCAGTTCGATCCGCTCGAGGCCGCCCTCGGCCAGTTCGGCGCCCGCCACGGTGGTCGCCGCACGCGACATGATCGCGTCCCCGCGCCAGCCCTGATGCAGCCAGGCGGTGAGCGCGCCGGTGCCGTGCGCCTCGTCGCGCACGACGGCGACCAGGCCGATCAGCGTGTCCGTCCCGCGCTCCACCACGGCGACGGCGTCCGTCCCCTCCGCCTGGACCAGTCCGTCGACGTAGGCGCGGGCGGAGGCCTCGTCGGTGACCTCCCCGGGGTCGGCCATGCCGACGGTGCCCGCGTGGAAGGCCGCCAGGACGGCGGGCGCGTCCGTGGAGCGGAGGGGGCGGAGCTGAGCGGGTGCGGAGCCGGTCATGTCGGGCGCATAGCCCCGACAGGGGCTGGAGAGTGAGGTGCGCCACACGAACCGCACCCCGGAGGGCGTGTCACCGGGGACGGGGCCGGCTCTCGACGCCCGTCCCGCGGCTGGGCCTCACCGGCGCGTGGCTGCCTTCGCCTCGAGCTCGTCGGCGAGGGTGCGCAGCGTGCCGAGCTCCCGGGCGATCCGGGAATCCAGGTCGGCGTCCGTGAGCGTCTCCGAGCCGCCGCGGGCACGCAGGTAGAGCAGCTGGCCGAACCGGGCCCGGCGCCACTGATACTCGGCCTCGGCGTCGCGGGCCTGCAGGGCGCGGGAGATCTCCCGGTCGTAGAGCGGCGGCTCGTTGAGCTGACGCTGGCGCACTTCGAGCACGCGGGACGCCCGGCCCGGCTCGGAGGGGACCTCGTCCGCCTCGAGCAGGCGCCGACCGAGGTTGGCGGCGGCGATGTGCTCGCCCTCCTCGCGCAGGATCAGCGACGCCAGGGACAGCGCGGCCTGGATGGACTTCCACCGCCCCACGGCCCCGTCCCACGGCAGGTTCGTCAGCAGGCCCAGGGTGGCGAGCGTGCCCTCGGTGTCCTCGTGCAGCAGGTAGAGCCGCTCGGCCATGCCGAACACGTCCTCCAGCTGGGAGCCGGAGCGCAGGTTCAACCCGTGGGAGAGCCGGGCCGCGGTGGCGGTCAGCTCGGTGTCGTCGAGGTGGCGCTTGCCGACGGCGACGATCCGCTCCTCGGGGGAGCCCGCGTCCACGGGGGAGAAGGTGGTGTCCGGGACGGCCCTGCGCTCCTCCGGGCGGTCCGTGCGGACCCGGATCACGGAGCCGTGGGCGATCTTGACCTCGCGGCCGCCCTCGAGGGTGGCGATCACGAGCGCGGGGGTGCCGAAGTCGTCCCGCATCACCCGGGTCGAGGCCACCGGCGGGGCGGGCTCGCCGCGGCGGGTCAGGAAGCTGTCCCCGGGCTGCACGTCCTGGGACTTCAGATGGCGGAGGTAGCCGCCGACGACCGGTGCCATGCTCAGCGCCCCCATCCCACGTGGGCGAGGGCCTGGCGCACCAGGTCCCCGCGGCCGCCGATGAACTCGGCCTGGATGTCCTCGCCGAGGGCCTCCTCGGGGGTGAGCCAGGTCAGCTCGAGCGCGTTCTGGCGCGGCTGGCACTCACCCGTCACCGGCACCACGTAGACCAGGGCCACGGCGTGCTGGCGGTCGTCCGTCAGCCCGGTCTCGGACGGCGCCGGGAAGTACTCGGCGACGGTGCAGGGGACCACCGACGGCGGCAGCTGCGGGAAGGCGAGCGGGCCGAGGTCCTTCTCCAGGTGGCGCATCAGCGCGGCGCGGATGGTCTCCCGATACTGGACACGGCCGGAGACGAACGTCCGCTGGAACGTACCGGTCTCGTCCGCCACGTAGAGCAGGCCGATCTCGGTGACGTAGCCGAGGGAGTCCAGCCGCACCGGGATGGCCTCCACATACACCATGGGCAGCCGGCGCCGGGCCTCGTAGAGGTCCTCGTCGGACAGCCAGCCCGGATTCGGGTCGGGGGTGCGCACGCTCATGGTTCTGTTCTACCGGAGTTCCGCGCCGGGGGCACACCGGGTCCCGCGTGTTCCGCTCACCACTTGGCTCGGAAGTACTGCCGGGCCATCGGCACCTGCTCCGAGGGGACGTCGAGCGCGAGGGCGGCCGCGGTCGGCCAGTTCGGGTTCGCCAGGGCGGCGCGGCCCACGCAGACGGCGTCGGCGCGGTCCTCGTCCACCACGGCCGCGACCTCCTCGGCGCCGGTCAGCGAGCCGACGGCGGACACCACGATCCCCTCGGTGCCCTCCTTCACGGCGGTGGCCAGCGGCACCTGATAGCCCGGGCCCTGGGGGCCCTCGTAGGTGTCGCCGATGCCCGCGGAGGACAGGTCGAACCAGTGCACGTGCCCCTGCAGCTCCTGCGCCAGGCGGACGGTCTCCTCGATGCTCCAGCCGCCCTCGATCCAGTCCGAGCCGGAGATGCGGATGCCGAGGACCTTGTCCGCGGGCCACACCTCGCGCACGGCCGCCACGACCTCCTTGAGGAAGCGGGTGCGGCCCTCGAAGTCCCCGCCGTACTCGTCGGTCCGGGTGTTGGTCAGCGGCGAGAGGAACTGGTGGATGAGGTAGCCGTGGGCGGCGTGCAGCTGCACGGCGCCGAAGCCGGCACGGTCGGCGCGCTCGGCGGCGTCGGCGAAGGCCTGGACGGTCTCCCGGATCTCGTCCACCCGCATCGCGTGGGTGCGGATCTCCATGGAGTTGGTGGCCACGCCGGAGGGGGAGAGGGTCTCCCAGGAGTCGGGGCCCTCGAGGATCGGCTGCCCGGCGGGCGCGCCCGGGTGCATGGGGACGGTGGAGGCCTTGGCGCCGGCGTGGCCGAGCTGGATGGCGGGCAGGGCGCCCTCGGAGGCGATGTACTCGGCGATCGGCGCCCACGCGTCCCGCTGCTCGTCGTTCCACAGGCCGGTGTCCCACGGGGAGATGCGCCCCTCGGGTGTGACGGCGGTGGCCTCGGCCACCACGATCCCGAAGCCGCCGGCCGCGCGGGCGCCCAGGTGCTGGAACTGCCAGCCGTGCGGGACGCCGTCGCGCGCCTCGCACGAGTACTGGCACATCGGCGGCAGGATCAGGCGATTGCGCACGCGCACGCCGTTGATCTCGATCGGTTCGAAGATCGCGGGCACGGCGGGGGCGTCGGTCTGCGGGGTGGCGGTCTGAGTCATGCGCCCCACCCTACGAGCGGGTCCGGACACGGGAGGGCACGCGTCCGCGGCGGGCGGAAGGGGCCCGGCCCGTGCGACGAGGGAAGTCGTCACCGTTGCTGCGGCCACCCCTACCCTGGGCCCATGCCCTCCTACCGTGCCCGCCTGCAGATCGGCGACCTCCTGCCCGGCCACCGGCCCGACGAGGTCATGGACCTGGCCGAGGCGGCCGTCCAGGCCTCGCACGTGCTCGCGGCCAAGGACATCGAGGTCGTGGCGCGCGTCCCGCGGATCGTGCTGCGCTTCACGGTGCACGGCTCGCACCGGGCCGGCGAGGACGCCGAGGCCGCCGAGGTGGCGCGGCGGATGGCGGAGGCGGTGTCCGGCGTCGCCGTGACGGGCCGGCTGGACGTGCTCCGGCGCGACGGCGGTCGGTGGGTCCCGGTGCCCGCTGGGCCCGGGCGCTGAACGGGGCCGGGCTCAGGCGCCGGCCGGGTGCGGCCGGCGGGCGGCGTCGCGCTCGATCTGGCGGGCCCAGGAGCGGCGCACGGCCGCGGCCGTGACCAGCAGGAGCGCCCCGAAGGCGGCCGCGAGACCCACCCATGCGCTCTGCTGCGCCCCGAGCGGGCTGGGCAGCAGGCGGGGCAGGGCGAGGCAGAGCAGGGTCCAGGCCATGCCCAGGGCCACACCCAGGCGGCCGCGCCCACCGAGCACGAGGCGCAGGGCCGCCAGCAGCAGGGCCATCAGCACCAGCAGGGCGAGCAGCTCGGTCGGGAACCAGTCGACGTGCACGCCCCAGGCGTGGAGGGCGGCGCCCACCGCAGTGGGCGCGCCGGCGAGGAGGGTGCCCAGCAGCACGCCGAGCGCGCCGTCCTCGGCCACCCGTGCGAGGCGGCGGGCCGCCGGGCGGGCGCCGAGCCGCCGGACCACACGGAGCATGAGGACCAGGGCGAGCAGCCACGGGACGACGTCGAGGCCCCCGGGGGCCAGGACGGCCAGGGGGAACCACAGCGCCAGCGCCAGCAGGGTCCCCGCGACCGCGCCCCGGATGCGGCGGTGCCGCGGCGACGCGCCCTGGCCAGGCCCCCACTGCCGGAGCACGTACATCCCGGTCAGCAGCCACAGCACCGGCCAGATCGCCGGGTGCAGCGGGGACAGCCCGAACACGCTCGCGCCGGGGCCGTGTCGGCCGTCGGCGGTGAGCGGGTACGCGCCGGCATCGAGGGCGCCGAGCCCCGGGACGCGGCCGGCCAGACCGAGGCCCCACGCACCGGAGAGCACGAACAGCGCCCACGCGACGGTCAGCAGCGTCTGGCCGCGCCGGTCCGCGCGGGTCGGTGAGCCGGCCGGCTCCTCGGGCGGGGCGGGGGTGTAGCCGGGGATCAGGGGAAGGGCGCCCGTGACCGGCCCCGCCGAGGAGTGGGCGGTGGCCTCGGCCTGGACTGCCTGCGCCTTCGTGGAGAGCCGCTGCCGCCGCCGCCACTCGGGCAGGGCCACCCGGGCCCGGGCGAACAGCTCCTCATCGGTGAGCCGCTCCTCCGGGTCGGACAGCAGCGGCCGGTCGGCGGCGGCCGGGAAGACCTCGGGGCCCTCGAGCTCGCGCGCAGCCCGGGCGAGCGCGCGGGACTCCCGCTCCTCGTGCTCGCGACGGCGGCGGGCGGCGTCCTCCGCCGCACGGCGCTCGGCCTCCCGGGCGCGGTCCTCGAGGAGCCGGGCCTGGGCGAGGGCGCGTTCGGCGTGCAGCACGGTGTGGGCGCGGACGCGGGCGGCCTGGCGACGACGTCGCTCGGCCTCGAGGCGGGCGGCCTCCTCCGCCTCCCGACGGCGCCGCTCGGCCTCCTCGGCCCGACGGCGCCGCTCGGCCTCGACGCGTTCGGCCTCGAGGCGACGGCGTTCGGCCTCGGCCGCCTGCCGACGGCGCTCCGCCTCCGCCTCCGCCTCGAGCCGCAGCCGCTCCCGCTCGGCGAGCGCGGCCTCCTCGCGGGCCCGCCGCTCCGCCTGCACGCGGGCGCGCTCGGCGGCGACCTCCGCCTCCCGGCGGCGCCGTTCCTCCCGCTCCCGGCGGCGGGCCTCCGCCTCGGCGGCGGCACGTGCCTTCTCCTCGGCCGCCACCCGACGGCGCCGCTCGGCTTCACGCCGACGGCGCTGCTTCTCCTCCTCGCGGCGGCGGCGGGCCACCCGCGCGGCCTGGGCCCGGCGGGCCTCCTC
>NZ_JXSP01000058.1:0-11922 GCF_000946635.1 Micrococcus sp. MS-ASIII-49 | reverse complement strand
CGGCCTCGGCGGCGAGCCGCTCGTGCTCGGCGGCCCGGCGACGGGCGACCTCGGCGGCGCGCTCCCGGCCGGCTCGCAGGCGCGCCCGCCGGCGCTCCTCGGCTGCAGCGCGGCGACGTGCGGCCTCCGCGGCCTTCTCCGGGTCCCGCCCCGGGGCGGGGAGGATGCGCTCGACCGTGCCGACGAGCGGATCGGCGAAACGGGCGAGGTCCGGGCTGCCGAGGCGGTCCAGGATCTCGCTGAGGTCCCGGCGTGGGCGCTGTTCGGCGGGAGCGCCCGGAGTGCGCAGGCGGTCCATGGCGCGGTGCACGTCCGCGCGGCGGTCCTCGCGCACGCGGCGCTCGGCGGCGGTCTCGGGTCGGCCCGAGCGCAGGGCGCGCTCGTGACGGCGCAGATCGCGGCGGGAGATCTCCCCGGGCGCGGCCAGGGCGCGGCGGGGGCGCGCGGCGGGGGCACGCGTCGCGTCGTCGTCGGGACGGGGCGCCGAGGCGCCCCGGAGGCGCTCGAGGGCGGCGCGGGACTCGGAGGACGCGTCCTGCATGCTCACCCCTTCCGGCCCCGGCGACGGTGGGCCATGATCCCCGCGATCATCAACCCTGCAAGGGTACCGAACACCATGCCGACCACCGCGGACGCCCACCACGGCAGGCCGGTGGCCCGGCCGGTGATCCAGCCGAGCCCCACCATGGACCCGGACCACGCAAGCGAGCCCGCCCCGGACAGCCACAGGAACACGGGCCAGCGGATCCCGCCGATCCCGGCCGCCGCCATCGACGCCGTCCGCCCGCCCGAGACGAACCGCAGCACGGACAGCCCCGCCAGGCTGCCCGCCGGGCCCACCCGCACCAGCAGGCTCCGGATCCCCCGGTGGATCCGACGCCACCACGCCCAGCGGTCCAGGCGGTCGGCGAGGCCGTGGCGGAACAGCGCGTAGAGGCCGACGTCCCCGGCCCAGCAGCCCAGCCACGCCGCCAGCACCGCGGCCACGGGGGAGACCCGGCCCTCGGCCGCGAGCGCCCCCGAGCCGATGACCACCACCTCCGACGGGACGGGTGGGATCGGGGCGTCCAGGGCCACGAGCAGCGCGGTGAGCGGGTGGAACCACACTCCGAGCGCGTCCATCAGGGCGGCCGGGTCCCCGCCCGTCACCGCGGTCGCTCCTGCAGCTCAGCGGGGGAGGTGAACTCCCGCTCCTCGCCCGTCACCGGGTCCGTGAAGCGCAGCGACCGGGAGAGCAGCTGCAGGGGACGCGTGACGTCGTCCGGGGCGAGGTCGAGCAGGTCCGGGTAGAACGGGTCGAACGCGATGCCCAGGCCCAGGGCGGCCAGGTGGATGCGCAGCTGGTGGGTGCGGCCCGTGCGCGGGGTGAGCCGCAGGTGCGCCACGCGCCGCCCCGCCAGCGTCCCGGCGGAGACGCCGACGCCCAGCAGCTCCACCCGGGACTCCGCGTTCGCCCCGGCGTGGGGCCGGTTCGACCGCCGGGTCCGCACCGGCGCGCCCGCCCGGCGTCCCGAGGCGGCCGGCGGGATCTCCTCCACCACGGAGCGCAGGATCCCCTTGTCCTTGCGGATCCGGCTGCGCACGGTCAGCGGGAATCGCCCCAGGACGGGGTCGGCCGGGGCGCCGGGGCGGCGGGCGCCGTCGTCGGGGGCGTCCGGCAGGAGCGCCACGGCCTCGTAGGTCTTGGCCACGGCACGCCGCTCGAAGAGCAGGTGGTAGGCGCCGCGGGTGGCCGGGTTCGCGGAGAACATCACGACGCCGGCCGTCGCCCGGTCGAGCCGGTGCAGGGGCACGAGGTCATCGAGGCCGAGCTCGTTGCGCAGCCGCACCAGCGCGGTCTCCTGGACGAAGCGGCCGCCCGGGGTGGTGGGCAGGAAGTGCGGCTTGTGGATGACCACGAGGTGCTCGTCGCGGTGCAGGAGCGTGTGCGTCACGGGCAGCGGGGCCTCGTCGGGGACGTCCCGGTAGTACCAGAGGTCGTCGTGCACGCCGAGCGGCGTGTCCGCCGGGATGGGGGCGCCGTCCGCGGCCACGACCTGCCCGGAGGCGAAGCGCCGCCGGATGCCGTCCGGGTCCACGTGGCCGAAGCGGTCCAGGACGTACTCCTGGACGGACGCCCAGGGTCCGGAGGCGGGCAGGCGCAGGCGGGTCGCGTTGACGCCGTTACGCAGGGGAAGGGGGGAGGGGACGGCCACGTTCCCGATTCTCCCAGGAGGGGAGGACAGGGAAGCGCGGCCGTCGTCGCGGGCGGCTACGGCGTCGCGGAGTGCGACTCGGGGGAGGCCGGCTCGGCCAGCGTGGTCGCCAGGTCCCGCTTGCGGATCTTGCCGGTGGCGGTCTTGGGGAGGCTGTCCACCACGACCACCTCGCGCGGGTACTTGTACGCCGCCAGGGAGACCTTGGCGTGCTCGATGACCCCCGCCGGGGTCACGCTCATGCCCGGCCGGGTGCTCACGACCGCCACCACCTCGCTGCCGAGGGAGGGGTGCGGACGCCCCACCACGGCCACCTCGGAGACCGCCGGGTGCGTGGCGATGACCTCCTCCACCTCGCGGGGGTACACGTTGTACCCGCCGCGGAGGATGAGCTCCTTCTTGCGGTCCACCACGTAGATGAACCCGTCCTCGTCCCGGTACCCCATGTCCCCGGTGCGCAGCCACCCGTCCACGAGGGTGGCCGCCGTGGCCTCGGGGTTGCGGTAGTAGCCCTTCATGATGGTGGGGCCGCGGAAGAGCAGCTCCCCCACCTGGTCCTCCCCGGGGCCGAGCAGGTGTCCCTCCGCGTCCACCACGCGGCACTCGGTGCCCCACAGCGGCTTGCCGATGGACATGACGCGGCGCTCCTCCCGGGAGACGTTCACCGCCACCGAGCTGGTCGACTCGGAGAGGCCGTACCCCTCCAGGATGGTCGCCCGCGGGAACTTCGCCTCGAAGCGCCGCAGCACCTCCTGGGGCAGGGCCGAGCCTCCGGAGACCACCTGGCTCACGGACGAGAGGTCCCGCCCGGTGTCGGGGTCCTCCACCATGCCGATCAGCATGGTCGGCACGGCGGAGATGCGGGTGATCCCGTGGCGCTCCACCAGGTCGAGCGCGGCGGCGGCGTCGAAGCGGGGGAGCAGGACCATGGTGCAGGCGTGGCGGACGCAGATGTTCAGCACGCTCGTGAGCCCGTACACGTGGAAGAAGGGCAGCACGGCCAGGACCACGTCGTCGGGCCGGATCGGGATGCGCGCGCCGGAGACCGTCGTGTTCATGTAGATGCCGAAGTGGGTGAGCTCGGCGCCTTTGGGGGGGCCGGTCGTGCCGCTCGTGTAGATGATCACCGCGGTGTCGTCGGCCTGGGTGGGGGCCATGTCCACCGAGGGGCCGGGGGCCAGCAGCTCCGCGAAGTCCCGGGTCCCCGCGGGCCGCTCCCCGGCGCCCGTGGAGACCACGTACACCGTCGGACCGCCGTCGGACCCGCCCGCCTGGGCCGCGCCCTTGACCGCCGCCTCGGCCGCCGTATCCACGGTGATGAGCACGGCCGTGTCCGAGTCGGACAGGTGATGGGCGATCTCGCGCGGCGTCAGCAGGGGGTTGAGGGGGACCATGACGAAGCCGGCACGGACGAGGCCGAAGTAGGCGAACAGGAACTGCGGGATGTCCGGGAGCTGCACCGCCACCGAGGTGCCCGGGGCCAGGCCCAGCCCGCTGAGGTTCGCGGCCACCAGGTCGGCGGCGGCGTCCACCTCCGCGTAGATCCAGGCACGGTCGCCCAGGATCACGCAGGGGCGGTCCGGGTGCTCGGCGGCGCTCTCGCGCAGGAGCACGGAGATGTTGAACGTCATGACGCGTCCTTTCCCGGGCGGAGGAGGAAGAGCGAGTCCGACACGCAGGCCGGCTTCGCCACTCCCTCGATCTCCACGGTGGTGGTCACCATGGCCAGCGCCCCCTGGGGGCCGCGGTCCAGGCGGGTGAGCTCGGCGCCGGCGCGGATGCGCGCGCCGACGGGGGTCGGATGGGGGAAGCGGACCCGGTCCGATCCGTAGTTGACGACCATGGCCATCCCCTCCACCCGGTAGATCTCCCGCACCATCGAGGGCAGCAGCGCGAGGGTGAGGAAGCCGTGGGCGACCGTCGAGCCGAAGGGTCCCCGGGCCGCCCGCTCGGGGTCCACGTGGATCCACTGGTGGTCGTCGGTCGTGTCCGCGAACAGGTCCACCTGCTCCTGGGTGACGGTGCGCCAGCGGCTGTGGCCCAGGTGGGTGCCCACGGCCCGCTCGAACTCGTCCAGTCCGTCGAAGGTCTGCATGGCGTTCTCCTCGTGGGGGGCTCAGGCCTTGGGTCCGCCGGCCACGTAGAGGACCTGGCCCGAGATGAAGGAGGCCTCCTGGCGGGCGAAGAAGGAGGCCGCGGCGGCGATGTCCTCGGGGGTGCCGGTGCGGGCGACGGGGATCTGCTCCGCCGCCTTGGCCACGTACGTCTCGTAGGGGACGCCGATCCGCTCGGCGGTGGCCCGGGTCATGTCCGTCTCGATCAGGCCCGGCGCGATGGCGTTCACCGTGATCCCGAAGCGGCCCAGCTCGATAGCGACGGACTTGGTGAAGCCCTGGATCCCGGCCTTGGCCGCGGCGTAGTTCGCCTGCCCCCGGTTGCCCAGCGCGGACGTGGAGGAGATGTTCACGATCCGCCCCCACCCCTGCTCCGTCATATGGCGCTGGGCGGCGCGGGTCATGAGGAAGTGCCCGCGCAGGTGCACGTCCATCACCGTGTCCCAGTCCTGGGCGCTCATCTTGAACAGCAGGTTGTCCCGGAGCACGCCCGCGTTGTTGATCAGCACGGCGGGCGCACCCAGCTCGGCGACGACGGCGTCCATCACCTGGGCGACCGACTCCTCCCGGGCGACGTCGGCGGCGAAGGCGCGGGCCGTCCCGCCGGCCTCCTCGATCTGCCCGACGACGTCGGCGCACGCCTCGGCCGAGAGGTCGACGGCGGCGACGGCGAAGCCGTCCTCCGCCATGCGTCGGGCCAGGGCGGCGCCGATGCCGCGCGCGGCTCCGGTGACGACGGCGATGCGGGGCTCGGTCATGGGGTTCCTCCGGGAGGGTCGGTGCGGGTGCGGGTGCGGACGGGGCGGGAAGGACTCAGGACAGGCGCTCGATGACCATCGCCATGCCCTGGCCGCCGCCGACGCACATGGTCTCGAGGCCGATGTGCTTGTCGTGCTCGCGCAGCGAGTTCAGCAGGGTGGCGGTGATCCGGGCTCCGGTCATACCCCAGGGATGGCCCAGCGCGATTGCCCCGCCGTTGACGTTGAGCTTGTCCAGGGGGATCCCCAGGTCCTCGGCGGAGGGGAGCACCTGCGCCGCGAACGCCTCGTTGATCTCCACGAGGTCGACGTCGTCGATGCTCATCCCGGCCCGCGCCAGCGCCTGCCGGGACGCCTCCACGGGGCCCAGGCCCATGATCTCGGGAGAGAGGGCGGAGAGGCCCGTGGACACGATCCGGGCGAGCGGGGTCAGCCCCAGCTCGGCGGCGCGAGTGTCGCTCATGACGACGAGCGCCGCGGCGCCGTCGTTGAGGGGGCAGGCGTTGCCGGCGGTGACGGTGCCGTCGGGCCGGAAGACGGGGTTCAGCTGGGAAACGGCCTCGAGCGTGGTGCCCGCGCGCGGGCTGTCGTCCCGGGTGACCCGGATGCCGTCGGGCAGGACGAGCGGGGAGATCTCCCGGTCCCAGAAGCCGGAGGCCTGGGACTTCTCCGTGAGCTGCTGGGAGCGCACGGCGTACTCGTCCTGGGCCTGGCGGGAGACGCCACGCAGCTGCGCCACGTTCTCAGCCGTCTGGCCCATGGCGATGTAGACGTCCGGCAGCTCGCCCTCCTCGGCGGGGTCCGTCCACACGGGGGCGTCGCCCTCGGCCCGGCGGGCCGAGCGCTCCCACGCGGAGCGGAACGCCGGGTTGCGGGTGTCCTCGTCGGAGGCGCCGCGGTCCAGCCGGCTGGCCGACTCGACGCCGGCGGAGACGAACACGTCCCCCTCCCCGGCGCGGATGGCGTGGAACGCCATGCGGGTGGACTGCAGGCTGGATGAGCAGAAGCGGGTGATGGTGGTGCCGGGCACGGAGGGCAGGCCGGCCAAGACCGCGACCACGCGGCCGAGGTTGCCGCCCTGCTCCCCGCCGGGGGCGCCGCAGCCCAGGATGAGGTCCTCGACCTCGGCGCGGTCCAGCTCGGGGACCCGGTCCAGGGCGGCGGTGACCATCTGGGCGGCCATGTCGTCGGCGCGCAGGTCGCGGAGGGACCCCTTGCGGGCGCGGCCGATGGGGGAGCGGACGGCGGAGACGATGACGGCTTCAGGCATGGTGGTGCTCCTTCGGGAAGGGGGGCGGGGAGAGGGCGGGGAGGTCTCAGGCGAAGGCCGACACGCCGGTGATGGCGCGGCCGACGATCAGCGACTGCATGGAGTCGGTGCCCTCGTAAGTGTAGACGACCTCCATGTCCGTCAGATGGCGGGCGACGTGGTTCTCCAGCAGCAGCCCGTTCCCTCCCAGGATGTCCCGGGCCATGGAGGTCACCCGGCGGGCCTGGCGCGCGGCCGACATCTTCGCGAGCGAGGCCATCGGGCCGGTCAGGCGACCCTGGTCCTGCAGCTCCAGGAGGCGGAAGCACGTGAGCTTGATGTTGGTGACGTCGGCCAGCATGGTGGCCAGCTGCCCCTGGACCAGCTGGTGGCCGGCGATCGGCTTGCCGAACTGGACGCGCTGCCCGGCGTAGGCGACGGCGGCCTCGTACGCGGCGACGGCGTGGCCGAGCGTCTCGACGGCCACGCCGCCGCGGGTCGTGCTCAGGACGCGGTTGACGTCCTTGAAGGAGGAGCAACCGGGGAGCCGGTCCGCCTCGGGGATGCGCAGGCCGGAGATCACGATGTCCGGCTGGAGGATCGCGCGCTTGCCGATCTTGCCGGTGATCACGGTCGGCTCGAAGCCGGCGGGGAACTCCGTGTCCGGCTCCCGCTCCAGCACGAACGCCTTCACCTGGCCGTCGGCCACGTCGCGGGCGTAGATGACGATGACGTGGGCGTAGGAGGCGTTGCCGATCCAGCGCTTCGCGCCGTCGAGCACCCAGGTGTCGCCCTCTCGGCGGGCGGTGGTCTCGAGGGCCACCGAGTCGGACCCGTGGTCGGGCTCGGTGAGCGCGAAGGCGCCGATCATCTCCATCCGGGCCATCCGGGGCAGCCAGCGCTCCTTCTGCTCGTCCGAGCCGAAAGCGTTGATCGAGCCCATCGCCAGCCCGGAGTGCACCCCGAAGAAGGTGTTGAAGGATCCGTCCCCGCGGGCCAGCTCCATCGACACCAGGGCTCCGGCCATGCGGCTCATGCCGGGGCAGCCGTACCCCTCGATGACGGTGCCCGCCACGTTCAGCTCCGCCAGCTTGGGCACGAGCTCGAACGGGAACTCGGCGCGCTCCCAGTAGTCGTTGATGACGGGCATGAGCTCGGCGTCGACGAACGCGCGGACGCGGTCGCGCACCTCGCGCTGCTCCTCCGTCAGCTCGTCGTCGAGGAGGTAGATGTCGTGGTCGGGCAGGACGCCCGAGCGGGTCTCGCTCATGTCGGCTCCTCTGGGGGGGCTCGGGTGGGATGGGTCCGGGTGCGGACGAGGTCTCCGCCCACCGTATGACCGGCGCCACAGTGGCACTATGGGCACGGAGCACAGAGTCGGTTGTGCAGCCAGGACACGAGTCCCGCCCGGCCGGACGCCGCCGGCGGGGGCGGCGAGGAGGACGGCATGGTGCAGGAGGCAGGGGTCCCCGAGGAGTCCGGGGACGCGGAGCGCCGTCTGCGGGAGGCCTGGTCGGCGCTGCTGGAGGACGCCGACCGGATCGCCGACGAGATCGCCGCCGCCACGCTGGGCGGCGACCAGGGCGGGGCGTGGTCCACGCCGGAGCTGCGGGCCAGGCTGCGTCGTAGCACGCGGGAGCACGTCCGTCGGGGCCTGCGGGGCCTGGCCGGCGTGCCCTCCGGGGAGGGCGCGGGAGGGCGCCTGGTCGACACGTGGCGGGCCACCGGCGTCGAGCGCGCCCGCCAGGGGGTGCCCCTGGAGACCGTGATCTCCACCTACACCTCGGGCAACCGGCTGCTCTGGGAGGAGCTGGGACGGCGGGTCCGCGAGGGCAGGCTCGACATCACGACCGAGGAGCTCCTCGAGGCGGGGCGCCGGCTGTGGGAGGACCTGAGCGTCACGGGCGAGGTCCTCAGCGCCGCCTACCGGCGGGAGACCGCGCGCCTCACCCTGCGCGACCTGCGCCGTCAGGAGGACTGCCTGGCCGGGCTGCTGGAGGGGAAGGGCGCGGACCCCGTCTACGCGGAGCAGGCCGAGGAGATCCTGGGCGTCCGGGCGACCGCCCCCCTCGCCTGCGTCGTCGCCCTCGCCGAGGACCCGGGGAGCGACGTGCTCCATCACCCCGAGGACCGCATGGGGCGACTCGGGGCGACGTCCCGCTGGGCTGTGCGCGAGGGGGCGCTCTACGGTGTCGTCGAGCCTCCCTCGACGGACGAGGAATGGCTCACGGAGGCGCTGGGCCCGCTGGTCGAGGGCCAGGTGGGAGTGGCCTGGGCCCGGCAGGGGATCCCCGAGACGGCGGCGGCGTTCCGGCTGGCGACGCGGGCGGCGCACACGCTCCCGCCGGGCGAGCGGCGGCTCGCCTGGGCCTCCCATCGGCTGCCGGAGGTGCTGCTGGAGTCCAGCCCGGAGGTCGCCGCGCTGCTGGTGGAGGAGGTGCTGGGACCGCTCCGGGCGCTGCCCGCGGACCAGCGCGCCACTCTGATGGAGACCCTGCGGGCGCTGCTGCGCCGCTCGGGCTCCGCGACCCTCGCCGCGGAGGACCTGATCTGCCACCGCAACACCGTCATCTACCGCACCAAGCGCCTGGTGGAGCTGACGGGGTGCAGCCTGCAGGACCCGCGGGGACGCCTGATGCTGGAGCTGGCCGTGCTCGCCGCAGACCGGGCCGGCGGGCCGGTCCGGAGGGCGCGGCCGATCAGTCCCTGACGGGGGCGCCCGAACCGGTGGTCTCGTCCGAGGAGGCGGGCCCGCGCTCGCCCGGCTCGAGGACCACGACCTCGTCGGCCGGCTCCGCGCGCCCCGTGGCGCCCTCGGCCGGGATGGCGGCGCCGACGTCGGCGATCACCGTGTCCAGCACCGCGCCCGAGGGCACCGTGCACTCGCCCAGCAGGATGCTCCCGCGCACCACGGCGCCGGCCTCGACCACCACGCTGGGGCCCACGACCGAGTCGGTCACCTCGCCCGCGATCCGGCAGCCGGGGCTGAGCAGGGAGCCGGTGACGGTCGCCTCGGGGGCGACCCAGGCCGGCGGAGCGGCGTGCGGATTGGTCAGCAGCGGCCAGCCTTCGGCAGCGACGTCCAGGCCGGTGCCGTCGAGGATCTCCCGGTGGGCGCGGACGTACGCGTCCAGGGTGCCGATGTCCCGCCAGTACCCGACGAGGCGGTGCTCCCGCACGCGCCCCCGCGCCACGAACGCCGGGATGATGCTCTCCCCGTAGTCGCCGAGGGAGGAGCCCACGGGGTCGCCGTCCTCATCGGTCTCGCCCTCGTCCTTGGTGGCCGCCTCGTCCTCGCCCGCCACGAGGTCGCCGACCACCTCGGAGAGCGCGGCGACGTCGAACACGAACACCTCGGTGGCCACGAGCGTGCCCGCCGGGTCCTCCGGCTTGTAGGCGTAGTCGGTCACGGCGCCGTCGTCGTCCACCTGGACGACGCCGAAGCGCGAGGGGTCCTCGTCCGTCTCGGTGGTGACCACGGTGAGCTCGGCGCCGGAGCGGGTGTGCTCGGCCAGCACGGGGCGCAGGTCCAGCTGGTACAGGTGATCGGCGGAGAGCACGACGACGGTCTCGGCGCCGAACTGCTCCAGCAGCGGCAGCTGCTGGGCGATCGCGTGGCCGTTGCCGCGGGCGAAGCCCTCCTCGGCGCGGCCCTGCGCGGGGGGCAGGAGCCGCAGGCCGTGGCGGGTGCCGTCGAGATCCCACGGCCGGCCGCCGGCCAGGTGCTGGTTGAGCGTGAAGGGGCGGTACTGCTCCACGACCCACACGTCCCGCAGGCGCGAGTGGGCCAGGTTGGACAGGACGACGTCGATCAGCCGGTACTGGCCCGCCAGCGGCACCATCGGCTTGGCGCGGGCCGCGGTGAGCGGCATGAGGCGGCCGCCGGTGCCGCCGGCCAGCACGAGCGCGACGACGGCGCCCTCCGGGTCCTTCGGGAACGGGTCGGCCATGACTTCTCCTCGGGTCGGGGGCGGGTTCAGCGTAGGGAACGGGGACGACACGCGGCCACCGTTGGGGCGCGTCCGGCTCAGCGCTGGCAGTGCGGGCACCACCACAGCCGCCGCGCATCGTCCTCGGGGGAGCCGTAGTCCTCCTGGCGGACGGGGCCGCGGCAGCGCAGGCACGGGGTGCGGTCGTGCCCGTAGACCCAGTACGACGGCGTCCCCCCGCCACGCGCGCCGGGCGTCCGGCCGGGTGCCGTGTCGGGTGACGGACCGGCCGGGACCAGCACCTCGACCCCGAAGGGTCGCGCCGGGTTCGGACGCACGCCCGTGGTCCGGCGCCGGGCGCCCGCGGCGGGGGCGGCGGGCGGGACGTTGGCGCGCAGCAGGTCCCGGGCGAGCAGCACGAGTCCGGCGACGTCCTCGACCTCGCCGATCGGCCGGTGCGGGTCGATACCGGCCAGCAGGAGGGTCTCGCAGCGGTAGATGTTGCCGATCCCGGAGACGAGCCGCTGGTCGAGCAGGGCCAGGCCGACCGGCCGCTCGGGCCGGGCCGTGAGCCGCCGCACGCCCTCGGCGAGCAGCGCGGCGCCGTCGTCGGGCGTGTCCCAGGCCGGGTCCAGCAGGTCGGGGCCGAGGTGGCCGAGGACGGCGGCCTCGTCGGCGGTGGGCACGAGGGTGAGCAGGCCCAGCTGGGCGCCGAGCACGCGGTGCTCCGCCGTCTCCAGCACCGCCCGCACCTGCCAGGCGGGGGCGCCCCACCGGGCGTCGATGGCCGAGACGAGCCAGCGGCCCTCCATCTTCAGGTGCGAGATCAGGGTGAGCGGACGGGCCCCGGGGCGGGCCGTGGGCGGGGTCAGCCGCATCAGCAGGTACTTGGCGCGCGGCAGGACCTCGGCCACCGTCCAGCCGGTCAGGTCCGCGGTGGCGTGGCGGGGCACGCGCAGATCCGCGTGCGTCAGGACCCGGCCCTCGAGCACGGGGCGGAGCCGGTGCGCGACGCGGACGAGGGAGTCGCCTTCAGGCACGGGCCGTCACCGGCTCAGGCCGCGTTGAGCTGCCAGGTCACGCCGAAGCGGTCCCCGACCCATGCGAAGCGGCGGGAGAAGCCGTCGTCGTCGGGCGGCATGCAGTCACGGCCGCCGCCGGCGAGGAGCGCGTCGTGGATGGCGTCCACCGCGGTGGCGTCCGGCAGCTCGACGAACAGGCTGATGGCCGGGGTGAACGTGAACCCGTGCGGGGTGAAGGAGTCGAAGAAGCGCAGCCGCTGGCCGGCGATCTCGAGCTCGCCGTGCAGGACCTTGCCCGCCCATTCGGCGCCGCGCGGGGAGGAGTCGTCGAAGAGGTCCCGGCGGACCTCGGTGACCGGCAGGTGCTCCACGAACGCGGTGAGGTAGGCGTCCATGGCCGCACCGGCGTCACCCTCGAACAGGAGGAACGGGGTGACGGAGGGGTCTGAGGGATGCGGCAGGGAGTCCTCGAGGGCCTCGGGGGCGGGGGACGTGCCCGTGGGGGCGGTGCCCACGTCCTCGGGCGGGGCGGCGTCGATGCTCATGGGCCGAACCTACCCCCGGGCCCCGCCTCCGCGACAGGGCCACCCCGGGCAACGCGGGTTGGGTTGTCGCGGGTGTTCGACGGCGGGACCCGTGACAACTCAACCCGCGT
>NZ_JXSP01000057.1:0-664 GCF_000946635.1 Micrococcus sp. MS-ASIII-49 | reverse complement strand
CCGATGGGCTCGAGTAGAACCCCGCGGCCAGCAGCGCCTCGGCCAGCGGCGTGCCGAGCACGGGCCCGCCGTTGACCTTCTCCAGGCTCAGCCGCTCGGTGCGGCCGGTGCGCAGCGCCCACACGAGCGCCTCCGCCGCGGCCCGCAGCTCGCCCGGATCCTCCGTGAACGCGAGCAGCGTGCGCCCGCCGCGCTCCATGTAGAGGGCCAGCCGCCCCGCGATCAGCACGACGACGGCGCCCGCCTTCCGGCCCGGGCGGTGGCCCGTGGGCACGACGCCGTCCGGCCCGGCCGGCACGGACGGCCAGTCCAGCGCGGCGCCGTAGGGGTTCGCCGGATCCGTCGCGGCCAGGGCGAGGGCGAGCGGGGCGGCGTCGACGGCGGCGTCCTCCTCGTCCCGCTGGAACCCGCGCAGCCGATCCACCACCGCGCCGGTGGAGAACTGCGCGCCGCCCAGCCCGTCGACGAAGTGGCCGCGGCGCACCTGGCCCGCGTCCTCCATTCGGGTGAGCAGCCGGTACTGCCCCGCGAACCCGCCGGGGACCTCCTCGGCCACCACGGAGCCGCGCGTGATCACGCCGTACCGGTCCAGCAGCAGCTCGGCGGTGGCGTGGGCGCGGATCGTGGGGTCCTGCTCGGCGGCGGGCAGCAGGGACCAGCGGCC
>NZ_JXSP01000056.1:0-21744 GCF_000946635.1 Micrococcus sp. MS-ASIII-49 | reverse complement strand
CCAGCCCCCGCGGCCCCGCCCGTCCGCGCGGTGCGGGCCCGCGGCGTCTGCCGCCCGGTGCGGTGCGCGGTCTTGCCGAGCGAGAGCAGGCCGCGGACGGGGGCGAACGTGTCGTTGCCGACCCGGCCGTCCCACACCAGGCCCCACAGCGCGCCCAGCACCGCGGGGCCGCGGGCCAGGTCGGCCGGGTCGCGGTGCGGGTCGGGCCCGCCCGCCCCGCCTGCGCCACCCGCGTCGCCGTCGTCGCCCGCCGCCTGCGCCGCCCGCACCCGCTCCACGAGCTGCGGGAAGAACCAGGCCCCACCGCCGGCGAGCACCTCCAGCACGGCCGCGCGCAGGGCGGCGTCGGCCGGCGTCGCCTCGGCGGGCTCGGGCAGGCGCAGCGTGAGGTCCACGGCGTCGGCGGGGTGCAGGGCCACCCAGCCGTCGTTGCCGGCGGCCTCCCCGACGCCCGACCACACGTACTCGCCCGTGGCCAGCAGCTCGTCGAGCAGGGCGGGGGCGTAGTCCCGCACACGGGCGGGCAGCACGAGGGACTCCCACGCGCTCGCGGGCAGGGGCGTGCCGGCCAGCTGGTCCAGGACGGTGGCCACCCCGTCCACGCCCTCGAGCGTGGCCGGCGGCCGCCAGGCCCCGTCGCGCCCCGTCCGCGGCCGCAGGTGCTGCCAGTCGGCGAGGAACCGGGCGTACGCGGCCTGGTCCACCGGCTCGACCTCGGCGCGCAGCGCGGCGAGGGAGCGCATGCGGATCCGCCGCAGCACCTCGGCGTCGCACCACTCGGCGTCCAGGCCGGCGGCCCCGGGGGTGCCCTCCGGCCGGAACGCGCCCGTGCTCACGCGGCGCTCGGTGGCCAGACGCTGCAGCACCGAGAGCACGACGGCGCCGCCCAGCCCCAGCGCAGCCCCCGCCTCGGCGGCGGTGAAGGGGCCGTGGGTGCGGGCGTAGCGGCCCACGAGGTCCCCGAGCGGGTCGTCGACCGGGTCGAGGAATGCGGTGGGCACTCCGTGCGGGATCGGCGTGCCGAGCGCGTCCCGCAGGCGGGCGGCGTCCTCGACGGCGGCGAACCGCTCGACCCCGTCCTGGCGCAGGCGGAACGCGCGGCCGGCGCGCTCGAGCTCCGCCAGCATCCCGGCGACGGCGTCCTCGTCCGCGGCCTCCTCCGCCTCCCCCTCGGCCCGTGTGCGCCGCGCGGCCTCGGCGACGGACAGCGGTCCCAGCAGGCGCAGCAGGTCCGCCACGCCCTCGACCCCGCGGGCGCGCCGGTCGGGCGCGAGCCGCTGCAGCTGGGCCTCGACCTCCGCGATGACCTCGGCGTCGAGCAGCTCGCGCAGCTCCTCCGTGCCCAGCAGCTCGGACAGCAGCGCGGGGTCGAGGGAGAGCGCGGCGGCGCGGCGCTCGGCCAGCGGGGAGTCGCCCTCGTAGATGAACTGGGCGATGTAGCCGAACAGGATGGACTGGCTGAACGGCGAGGGTGCCGTCGTCGTGACCTCCACGAGCCGGACGGCCCGTGAGGACACCCGCCCCGCGAGCTCCTTGAGCGCCGAGAGGTCGTAGACGTCCTGGAGCACCTCGCGCACGGTCTCCAGGATCACGGGGAACCGCGGGTGCTTCCGTGCCACGTCCAGCAGCTGCGCGGACCGCTGCCGCTGCTGCCACAGGGGGGTCCGCCGCCCGGGGTCACGGCGCGGCAGCAGCAGGGACCGGGCCGCGTTCTCCCGGAACCGGGCGGCGAACAGCGCGGACCCGCCGACCTCCGCCGTGACGATCTCGTCCAGCTCCTCGGCCGTGAACTCGAACAGCTCCGCGCCCGGCGGCTCCGCGTCCATCAGGGGGATGCGCAGCACGATCCCGTCGTCGGCCGCCATCGCCGCGCCCGAGCCGGTCTCCAGCCCGTACCGCTGCGCCAGCCGCGCCCCCACCGCGAGCGCCCACGGGGCGTGCACCGCCATGCCGTAGGGGGAGTGCAGCACCACGCGCCAGTCGCCGAGCTCGTCCGTGAACCGCTCCACCACGAGCGTCTGCTCGGTGGGCAGCACCCCGGTGGCCTCGCGCTGGTCCTTCAGGTAGGCCAGGAGGTTGTCCTGCGCCCACGGGTCCAGGCCTGCGGCGGCCAGGCGGGTGCGGCCGGCCTCGGGGTCCGCGTCCAGCTCGCGGCGGAAGCGCCCGACGGCGTCGCCCAGCTCCGCCGGCCGGCCCGCGGCGTCGCCCCGCCAGAACGGGAGCTTGCCGGGCTGCCCGTAGGCGGGCAGCACCAGGACGCGGTCCGCGGTGATGTCCACGATGCGCCAGCTCGTGGCGCCCAGCAGGATGACGTCCCCCACGCGGGACTCGTAGACCATCTCCTCGTCGAGCTCGCCGACCCGGCGCCCGCCGGAGCGGGCCGAGCCCGCGGACGCGGTGCCCGCCGACTCGGCCGTGTCCCCGGCCGCCGCGCCGCCGGGGGTGCCGTCCGCGCCGCCGTCGGAGGCCAGGAACACCCCGAACAGGCCGCGGTCCGGGATGGTGCCGCCCGAGGTGACCGCCAGGCGCTGGGCGCCGGGGCGGGCGGCGAGCGTGCCGTTCTCCCGGTCCCACAGGATGCGCGGGCGCAGCTCGGCGAACTCGTCCGAGGGGTAGCGGCCGGCCAGCAGGTCGAGCACGGACTCGTAGGCGGAGAACGGCAGCGTGGCGAACGGCGCGGACCGGCGCACGAGGTCGAACCACCCCTGTGCGTCCAGGTCCGCGACGGCGACGGCGGCCACGGTCTGCTGGGCGAGGATGTCCAGCGGGTTGGCGGGGATCCGCAGCGACTCGATGCGCCCGGCCGTCATGCGCTCGGCCACGACGGCGGTGTCCACGAGGTCGCCCCGGTGCTTGGGGAAGAACACGCCCCGGGAGACCTCGCCCACCTGGTGGCCGGCACGGCCCACGCGCTGCAGACCGGAGGCCACCGAGGGCGGCGACTCCACCTGGATCACCTGGTCCACCGCGCCCATGTCGATGCCCAGCTCGAGCGAGCTCGTGGCCACGACGCAGCGGATCTGGCCGGTCTTCAGCGCCTCCTCGACGATGGCGCGCTGCTCCTTGGACACGGAGCCGTGGTGGGCGCGGGCGAAGTCGGAGACGGTGCCCGATCCGGTGCCGGTCTGCCCGGCCACCTGGGCGGGGCCGTGGAAGCCGGTCGGGTCCGGTGTGCGGAAGCCGGGGACGGCGTCCGGGTGCTCGGCCGCGGCGGCCGCCTCGGCGCGGGCCTCCCAGATCTCGTTGAGCCGACCGGTGAGGCGCTCGGCCAGGCGCCGGGAGTTGGCGAACACGAGCGTGGAACGCCGCTCGGCCACCAGGTCCACGATCCGCTCCTCGACGTGCGGCCAGATGGACCCGCCCGTCACCGCGCCCTCGTCGCCGAGCCCGCCCGTCGAGGAGCCGGGCCCCAGGTCGTGGGCTGCGGCGGGGGAGGAGAGGTCCGTCAGGTCCGGCACCGGCACCGTGACCGTCAGGTCCCAGCGCTTGGCCGAGGCGGGCCGCACCACCGTCACCGGCTGCGTGCCGCCGAGGAACCGGGCCACCTCGGCGGCCGGCTCGACCGTGGCGGACAGGCCGATCCGCTGCACCGGCGTGTCCAGCAGGGCGTCCAGGCGCTCGAGGGAGACGGCCAGGTGGGCGCCGCGCTTGGTCCCGGCCACGGCGTGCACCTCGTCCACGATCACCGTGCGGACCCCGGCCAGCGCCGCTCGGGCCTGCGAGGTGAGCATGAGGTACAGCGACTCGGGCGTGGTGATGAGGATGTCCGGCGGATCCTGCTGCAGGCGCCGCCGCTCGGCCGCCGGGGTGTCCCCGGAGCGCACACCCACCCGCACGCGCGGCACGGGCCTGCCCTGGTGCGCGGCGGTCTGCGTGATGCCCACCAGCGGGGCCCGCAGGTTCCGCTCCACATCCACGCCGAGCGCCTTCAGCGGCGAGACGTAGAGGACGCGGGTGGCCGCCGTCCCCTCGGTGGCGGGCTCGCGCACGAACGAGTCGAGCGCCCAGAGGAAGGAGGAGAGGGTCTTGCCCGAGCCGGTCGGCGCGATCACCAGCGCGTGCCGCCCCGAGGAGATCGCGTCCCACGCGCCGAGCTGGGCCGGCGTCGGGGCCTCGAACGCGCCCGTGAACCAGGCGCGCGTGGGCTCGGTGAACCGGCCCAGGACGACGTCGGCCGCGGGCGTGGCCGAGCCCGCTGCGGTCTCCGCGGGCCCGCTCATGCGTGGTGGTACGGTCGGCCGGCGGAGATCTCCTGGGCTCGGTAGACCTGCTCCGCCAGGATCAGCCGCACGAGCTGGTGCGGGAAGACGAGCGGGGACAGGGACCAGACGCGGTCCGCGCGGGCGTGGACCCGGGCGTCCACCCCGTACGCGCCTCCGATCACCATCGTCACCGGGGCGCCGACGTCGAACCGGCTCTGCAGGTGCCGCGCCAGACCCGGCGAGTCGAACGCCGTCCCCCGCTCGTCCAGCAGGATCAGGTGCTCGTCCGCGCCGACCGCGCCCAGGATCCGGTCCGACTCCTCCGTGCGCGCCGCCTCCTCCTGCCGCGCGGAGTGCGGCAGCAGACGCCACGAGAGGTCGTAGGGCTTCTTGAGGCGCCGCTCGTAGCGGTCGATCCCGTCGACGACCCACGCCTCATGCTTCTTGCCGATGGCCAGCACCCGAACAGACATGGCCCCATGATCGCACCGGCCGCGGACACGGTACGGGGGTCGGCCCCCGCCGCTCGGTTACGCTCGCCGGGGCGGGGTGCCTGGCTCCGCACCGGAAGGGGGCCCATGACGTCGACGGCACGGTCCGCGCGGGTGTCCCGCCGCGCCGCGCTCGGCCTCGGGGTCGGCGCCCTCGCGGTGGGCGGGGTGGCCGTCGTCGCGGACCTGGCCGGTGCGCCCGCCGGGCCGCTGGGCGCCAACTCGACGGTCCTGTACGGCATGCGCAGCTCCACCGGGCACACATACGCGGCCCTGCCCGGGCGCGCCGGACGCATCGACGTGTACCGGCCGCCGGGCCAGGGCCCGTTCCCGGTCCTCGTGTGGAACGCGGGCTCCGGCTGGCGCAGCGATCGCGGCTACAGCGACGGCGCCGACGTCGCCCGCGGCCTGGTCCCGCACGGCTACGCCGTCGCCGCGTTCTCGGTGCGCAGCTCCAAGCAGGGCACGTTCCCCGCCCAGGTGGAGGACGCGACGGCGGCGGTCCGCTGGGTGCGGCGCAACGCCCCGGGCCTGCAGCTGGACGCGGGGCGGGTGGCCGTGGCCGGCTCGTCGTCGGGCGGCTGGAACGCCCTCATGGCCGGCCTCACGGGCGGACAGGACCTGGACCGCGAGCAGGTGCCGCTGCCCGGCCGGGAGGTGCCCGACGGCGGCCACGCGATCCCGGAGGAGGACCGCGTCCACGCGATCGTGGACTTCTTCGGCCCCACGGACTTCCTGACGATGAACCGCCAGATGCTCCCGGGCGCGTGCGCGGACTACAACCGCGCGAACCGGCTGAAGCACTGCCACCTCGACGACCGCAGCACCAAGTCGGACATGCTGGGGGTGCCGGTCCTGGCCTCGGGCGGCCTGACCCGGCTGGCCTCCCCGATCGCGCACCTGCGCCCGGACTCGCCGCCCCTGCTGGTCGTCCACGGGCGCAAGGACGTCACGGTGCCGTGGGGGCAGAGCCTCGAGCTGTACCGGGCCGCCGAGGCCGCCGGACTGCGCACCGCGTTCTACTCGGTGGCCGAGGGTGGCCACGACCTGGGCATGATGACCGCGAAGACCCGCAGCGCGGAGGTGCTCCGCAACGGTGTGCCGGCCAGCGCCGTGCACGCCTCCATCTCGTGGTCCGCGGTGGCCTCGTTCCTGGACGCCGTCCTGCCGCGCTGAGGCGGCGGCCGGACCCGCCCCGGCATGGCGAAAGCCCGGGAGCGCAGGGCTCCCGGGCTTCACATCTGGCGGTGACGGTGGGATTTGAACCCACGGTACGGGGTTACCGTACACAGCATTTCGAGTGCTGCACCTTCGGCCGCTCGGACACGTCACCAGACCAGAACACCCTACCCGAGCCGTGGCGGCGCGCCCAAACCGGCCGCCCGCCGTCGTCGGGCACGGGCGCGTTCAGTCGCGCTGGGCGGCGAAGAACCCCCGCAGCAGCGCCGCGCTCTCCTCGGAACGGACGCCGGCGCGGACCTGCACCTGGTGGTTGAAGCGGGGGTCGCGGACCACGTCCAGCACCGAGCCGCACGCGCCCGCCTTCGGGTCCCACGCCCCGAATACGACGCGCGGGATGCGGGCCAGCAGCAGCGCACCGGCGCACATGGGGCAGGGCTCGAGGGTCACCACGAGGGTGCAGTCCGTCAGGCGCCAGCCGTCGCCCGCCCCGGCGGCGGCCCGCAGCTCCGCCCCGCGGCGCAGAGCGAGGACCTCGGCGTGGGCGGTGGGGTCGTGGTGCTGCTCGCGCTCGTTCCCGACGACGGCCAGGACGGTCCCGTCGCCGGCCACGAGGGCGGCACCGATCGGCACGTCGCCGGCCGCTCCGGCCGCGCGGGCGGCCCGGAGGGCCAGGCCCATCCACACGTGCTCCTGCTCGGCCGTGGGCGCGGGGGAGGGGACGGGGGCGGACACGCGGCCAGCCTAGCGGCGGTGTCGGCGCCCCCGCGGGCACGGGGACGGGCGGAGGGGCACGCGTGGGCGGTACCGTGGGCGCCATGCGCGTCCACATCGTCGACCACCCGCTCGTGGCCCACAAGCTCAGCGTCCTGCGGGACAAGAAGACCCCGTCCGTGATCTTCCGGCAGCTCACGGAGGAGCTCGTGATGCTGCTCGCCTACGAGGCGACGCGCGACGTGGCCATGGAGGAGGTGCGGATCGAGACCCCGGTGACCGCGACCACCGGCTTCCGCCTGGCCCGCCCGCGTCCGCTGGTCGTGCCGATCCTGCGCGCGGGACTCGGGATGCTGGAGGGGATGACCAAGATGGCGCCGTCCGCCGAGGTCGGGTTCCTCGGCATGGCCCGCAACGAGGAGACGCTGGACATCGTCACCTACGCGGAGCGGCTGCCGGCCGACCTGTCCGGGCGTCACGTGTTCGTCCTGGACCCCATGCTGGCCACGGGAGGCACGCTGATCGAGGCCATCCGCTTCCTCTACCAGCGCGGCGCGGCGCGGGTCACCTGCCTCTGCCTGCTCGGAGCGCCCGAGGGCATCGAGCGGTTGGAGGCCTCGCTGGGCGACGTCGAGGTGGACCTGTACCTGGCCGCCGTCGACGAGCGCCTGGACGAGCGGTCCTACATCGTCCCCGGCCTCGGTGACGCCGGCGACCGGCTCTACGGCCTGGCGGAATGACCTGATCGGACCTCCGCGTCCGCCGCGAGACGACCACGGTCCCCGCCCCCACCGGGCGGGGACCGTGGTCGTCTCACGGGAGCGTCTCCGGCGGGGACGTCAAGCGGAGCCGCGAATGTGTCGTCCATTTAGTGGACGTCATGGCCCGCTGTGACCCGTCATCATCGCGTCATATGGAATGCCTGGAAGTCGCCTGCATAAATATTCCGCATAATCACTCGTCCTGTGGCGCGTCCTGCCGTGTTGAACAATGAAAGAGTCACGCGGGCGAGCCGACCGTCCTCGCGACGCTATTCCGATCCGCGAATAGTGATGTTGAGCACATTCAGGACTCTTCTTCTCAAATAATGAGACAAAAGTGCGAACGTTACTTGCCAGTCCCCTCGGTGAAGTCACATTCTTGTCATGTGACGCCTCGTCCGCCGCGCCGACCGAGCGGTGGAGGGGCCATGAGCCGAAAGAGGAGTGGTGGCCATGGGTCAGTCCGCCGGATACGTGCACATCTCCGTCCGCAACGCGCAGCGCCGGGCCGACGGCATGTCCCGCCGAGGCCAGGCCCGCGCAGGCCTGCGCCTGGCCGGTGGCACCGACGCCCCCGACTCCCAGACGGCGCCGACGCCGGTCCTGGCGCCGAACGGCATCCCGGGTCCCCAGGCGGTGGCCCGGGAGAACGAGGCCCGTGGGTTCGTCATCTACGTGGGCATGGACGAGCTGGCCGCCTCGGCCGCCGGCACCTCCCTCACGCGGCTGGCCAATGAGCTGCGCCACTACGTGGAGTCCCTCGTCCCCGGGGCGGAGTCGCACGCCGCCGTCGCCCTGGCCCCCGCCGGCGCGGAGGGCCGCGACATCGAGGTCGTGCGCCAGGTGCTCGGCGACCCGACCGTGCAGGGCGGCACCCGTCCCGACCTGGCGCAGGCGCCGGCCCCCGTGTCCACGCGCCAGCCCGGTGTGCTGATCGACCTGTCCCGGCGCGAGGTGCAGCTGGACGGTGAGTCGCTGAACCTCACCTTCAAGGAGTTCGAGCTCCTGAACTACCTCGTGGAGAACGGCGAGCGCACCGTCGGCCGCGAGGAGCTGCTCGACGCCCTGTGGCGCAACGCCGACGAGGTGCCCAACGAGCGCACCATCGACGTGCACATCCGCCGCCTGCGCGCCAAGCTCGGCCGCCTCGCGAACACCGTGCGCACCGTGCGCGGCCAGGGCTACCGCTTCTACCGCCACCCCGAGGTGGTCGTGTGGGCGGCGCCGGAGTACAGCATCTGACCCGCGCCCGCCCGTGTCCGACGACGGCCCCCGCTCACCCGAGCGGGGGCCGTCGCCGTAGCCTGGCCGCATGAGCACCGCCGACGCGAAGACCCTGATCGTCCTCCGGCACGCCAAGGCCGGCTGGCCCGACGCGGCCGACGACCATGCCCGCCCGCTCGCCGAGCGAGGCCACGCCCAGGCGCCCGCCGCCGGCGACTGGCTCCGCGAGCACGACCTCGTCCCGGACGCCGTCGTGTGCTCCGATGCGCTGCGCACCCGTCAGACGTGCGTGTGGGTGTGCGAGCGCCTGGGCGAGCTGGCACCCACGCCCTACCTGGACCCGCGGCTCTACGGCGCCGACGCGGCGCGGGCCCTGGCCGTCGTCAACGAGACGGAGGAGACCACGCGACGGCTGCTGGTGGTGGGCCACATGCCGTGGGTGCAGGAGCTGGGCATGCGGCTGATGAGCCTGGACTCGGACCAGGACGCGGCGCTGCGCATGAGCGAGCACTACCCGACGCTCGGGATGCAGGTGTTCCGGGTGGAGAAGCCGTGGGCCGAGCTCGACGGCCGCGACGCCGCCCTGACGCACTTCGTGGTTCCGGGGCGCTGACCTCCGCGGCGGCGCGCGTGGCAGAGGCGCGCCGACATGACGAAGGCCCCGCTCCAGCAGGAGCGGGGCCTTCCGATCGTGCGCCCAAAGGGATTCGAACCCCTGACCTTCTGTTCCGTAGACAGACGCTCTATCCAGCTGAGCTATGGGCGCATCATCCGATCCGCCGGAGCGGCTCGAACTCGTAGAACACTACAGGACCTCTCCGGCGAAGTGCAAATCGACGGTCTGCGGTGGTCTGAGTCGGGGGTGTGGCGGGGGCGCGGCCATCATAGCCGGGCTCGGGTACCATGGCAGGACCGTGCGGCCACAACGATGTGGTGCGCGCTTCGGCGGTGCACGCATCGGAGTGGACGGGACGGAACGGCCCCGGACCCCAATGGGAGGACTCTCCACCATGGCTGACAACGCCACCACCTCGTTCGCGGATCGCGCCCTGGCGGACGCGCCCACGGACTACGCCCAGCTGCGCGAGTGGGTCGCTCAGATCGCAGAGCTGACGCAGCCGGACTCCGTCCAGTGGGTCGACGGCTCCGAGGAGGAGCGCGACCGTCTCGCGGACGAGCTCGTGGCGGCGGGCACCCTGACCCGCCTGGCCGAGGACAAGTTCCCCCACTCCTTCGCCGCGTTCTCCGATCCCGCCGACGTCGCCCGTGTGGAGGACCGCACCTTCATCTGCTCCGAGAAGGAGGAGGACGCCGGCTTCACCAACAACTGGATGGACCCGGCGAAGATGCACGGGATCCTCGACGACGCGTTCACCGGCGCCATGCGCGGCCGCACCATGTACGTGATCCCGTTCGTGATGGGCCACCTCGACGCCGAGGACCCGAAGTACGGCGTGGAGATCACCGACTCCGCCTACGTGGTCCTGTCGATGCGCATCATGGCCCGCATCGGCCAGGACGTGCTGGACAAGATGTCCCGCGAGCAGGCCTTCTACGTGCCGGCCGTGCACTCCGTGGGCGCCCCGCTGGAGCCGGGCGAGCAGGACGTGCCGTGGCCGTGCAACGAGACCAAGTGGATCGTGCACTTCCCCGAGGAGCGCTCCATCTGGTCCTTCGGCTCCGGCTACGGCGGCAACGCCCTGCTCGGCAAGAAGTGCTACGCGCTGCGCATCGCCTCCGTGATGGCCCGGGACGAGGCCTGGCTCGCCGAGCACATGCTGATCCTCAAGCTGACCAACCCCGAGGGCCGGTCCTACCACATCACCGGCGCCTTCCCCTCGGCCTGCGGCAAGACCAACCTCGCCCTCATCGACCCCACGATCGAGGGCTGGAAGGCCGAGACCCTGGGCGACGACATCACCTGGATCCGCGCCGGCAAGGACGGCGAGTTCCGCGTGATCAACCCGGAGACCGGCTACTTCGGCGTCGCCCCCGGCACCGGCTGGTCCACCAACCCGAACGCCATGCGCGCGATCTCCAAGGGCAACTCCATCTTCACCAACGTCGCCCTCACCGACGACGGCGGCGTGTGGTGGGAGGGCATGACGGACGAGGTCCCCGAGCACCTCACCGACTGGCGCGGCAACGACTGGACGCCCGAGTCCGGCACCCCGGCCGCCCACCCGAACTCCCGGTTCTGCACGCCCATCGAGCAGACGGACATGCTGGCCGACGAGTACCGCGACCCGCGGGGCGTGAAGCTGGACGCCATCCTGTTCGGCGGCCGCCGCAAGACCACCGTGCCGCTGGTGACCGAGGCCTTCGACTGGGAGGACGGCATCCTCAAGGGCGCCACCCTCTCCTCGGAGACCACCGCGGCCGCCGCCGGCGCCGTGGGCGTCGTGCGCCGCGACCCGATGGCCATGCTGCCGTTCCTCGGCTACGACGCCGGCGACTACCTGGCCCATTGGGTCAGGGAGTCCGGCAAGGCCGACCCGGAGAAGCTGCCGCGCATCTACCTGGTCAACTGGTTCCGCCGCAACCGCGACGGCGGCTTCGCCTGGCCCGGCTTCGGCGAGAACTCCCGCGTCCTGAAGTGGGTCGTGGAGCGCCTCGAGGGCAAGGCCGAGGCCGAGGAGACCCCGATCGGCCTCGTGCCGGCCGCGGGCTCGCTCGACCTGTCCGGCCTCGAGGTGTCGGCCGAGGACCTCGAGGACGCCCTCAAGGTCGACGCCGCGGAATGGGCCGAGGAGAACGAGCTCATCGAGGAGTGGCTCGGCCGGTTCGGCGAGTCCCTGCCGCAGGCCATCCGCGACCGCTTCGAGGCGCAGAAGCAGCGCTTCGCGCAGGCCTGAGCCCCGCCGCACGCGGAACGGCCCGCACCCCGTGAGGGGTGCGGGCCGTTCCGCGTTCCGGGGCCGGATCAGGCGGCGAGCCAGAGGTCCGGGCCGAAGATCTCGTAGCGGATGGACGTCGCGGGCACGCCGGCGTCGATCAGCTTCGAGCGGGTGGACTGCATGAACGCGAGCGGGCCGCACAGGATGTAGTGCCCGTCGCGGGGCAGTTCGACGTCGTCGAAGTGCATCACACCCTCGACGGTCGTGACGCCCTCGGGGTCCTGCTCCGGCCGCACCCCGAGGAAGAGGCGGGCGTCGCCGTGCGGCAACGCCGCCAGGGACTCCGTCACCTGTTCGCGCAGGGCCACCGCCTCCCAGGACGCGTCGCCGTGGAAGAAGAGGACCTGGCGGTCCGAGCCCTGCTGGGCGAGCGCGTCCAAGATCGCGGCGGCCGGGGTGATGCCGATGCCGGCGGTCGCCAGGACCAGGGGAGCGGTGGAGTCCTCGTCCTCGAGGGTGATGTCGCCGTAGGGGTTGGACAGCTCGATGACGTCGCCGACCTCCACGTTCTGGATGAGCATGGGCGAGACCTCGCCGCCCTCGTCCAGCTTCACGGTGATGACACGTTCGGTGGTGGACTCGGCCTTCTCGGAGAGGGAGTACTGGCGGCACTGGCGCAGGCCGTCCTCGACCTTCAGGCGCACGGACACGTAGCCGCCGGCCCTGCCGCGGGACTGCGGGGTGTCGTCGGCCAGCTCGAAGCGGAAGGTGACGGCCGCGTTGCCGGTGGGCTCCTTCGCGACGACCCTCCAGTCCGTCCACATCCTGTCGTTGGCCTGCTGGGAGTAGAGGCCCTTCTCGATCTTGATGAGGGCGTCGGCCATGAGCCAGTAGACCTCGGTCCAGGCGTCGGCCACCGCGGGGGTGACGGCGTCGCCGAGCACCTCGCCGATGGCCCAGAAGAGGTTCTCGTAGACGATCGGGTACTGCTCCTCGACGATGCCGAGGGCGGTGTGCTTGTGGGCGATGCGGGACAGGACGGCCTCGGGCAGGGTGCCCGGGTTCTCGAGCAGGTGCACCGCGAACTTCACGATCGAGCCGGCGAGGGCCTGGGCCTGCTCGCCGTTGCGCTGGTTGGCGCGGGAGAAGACGCCGTCGAGGAGCTCGGGGTGGGCCTCGAACATGTGGGCGTAGAACAGGGGCGTGATCTCCGGCATGTGCTCGGCGACGACGGCGGCGGTGGCCTCGATGACGGGGTGGGACTTCTCGGACAGCACGGGGGTCTCCGTCTCTTCGGTGGCGAATCTTGCGCTGGTTTTGCCAGATTACACCCGGCCGTCGCCGTCGGGAACTCGCCCCCCGGCCCGTTCCCTCAGTGCGTCACGGGGATCTCCGGCAGGCCCAGCAGCACGGGTCCGCCGACAGGCCCGGCGCTCACCAGATCCCGGATCCGCACGGTGTCGAGTTCGGCGAGGAAGGCCTCGCGTGCGCGGTGCAGGGCGCCGCGCAGGCGGCAGTCGCCGGCGTAGGGGCACGCCACCCCGGAGTCGCGCCCGGCGCAGTCGATCACCTCGTCGCGGCTGCTCAGCGAGCGCACGAGCTCGCCCACACGCTGGTCCAGACCGGCCGCGGCGATCATGGCCCCGCCGTGCCGACCGCGCAGCACCTCGATGGTCCCGCGGCGACGCAGCTCGGCGACCGCCTTGATCACGTGGTTGTAGGGCACCTGGATCCGGTCCGCGATCTGCTGGCTGGTGAGCCGTTCCCCCTCGGCGGCCGCGAGCGTCATCAGCACACGCAGGCAGACGTCGGTGTAGGCGCTCAGCTTCATCCCGCCATCATCCCACCGGTGCACGGCGCCGCCGCGCCTGCGGTGTCCGGGCCGGTTGGCATACTGACGCCATGGACGCCACCTCGCACCCCGACGCCGGCCCCCGCCTCCCCGAGACCTCCGTGCCGGGGGGCGACGCCGCGCTGCACGAGGAGGCCCTGGCCGTCCTGCGTCGGCTCGTGGACCGGCCGGACGCGCGATTCAAGGACGGGCAGTTCGAGGCGATCGAGGCGCTCGTGGCCCACCGCCGCCGCGCCCTGGTGGTGCAGCGCACCGGCTGGGGCAAGTCCGCCGTGTACTTCGTGGCCTCCCTCCTGCTGCGCGCCCGCGGCGCGGGGCCCACGCTGATCGTCTCCCCGCTGCTCGCGCTCATGCGGGACCAGGTCGCGGCCGCCGCCCGGGCGGGCGTGCGCGCGGTGTCCGTGAGCTCGGCGAACGCCACGGAGTGGGACGAGGTCCGGGCCCGGCTCGCGGCGGACGAGGTGGACGTGCTGCTGATCTCGCCCGAGCGCCTCACGAACCCCCGGTTCCGGGACGAGCAGCTGCCGGACCTCGTGGCGCGCATGGGCCTGCTCGTGGTGGACGAGGCCCACTGCATCTCCGACTGGGGCCACGACTTCCGGCCGGACTACCGCCGCATCCGGGACCTGATCGGGCTGCTTCCCGCCGAGGGGCCGCGCGCGGTGCCCGTGCTGGCCACCACCGCCACGGCCAACGCCCGTGTGGTGGCGGACGTGGTGGAGCAGCTCGGCGTCGCCTCCGAGCAGGACGTGTTCGTGCTCCGCGGCCCCCTGGCCCGCGCCTCGCTGCGCCTGGGCGTGCTGCGCATGCCCAGCCCGGCCGCGCGCCTGGCCTGGCTCCTCGACCACCTCGGGGACCTGCCGGGCTCCGGGATCGTCTACGCCCTCACCGTCTCCGCCGCCGAGGACACGGCGCGCGCCCTGCGCGAGGCGGGGCACGAGGTGGTCGCCTACACGGGCCGCACGGACCCGGAGCGTCGCGCCGAGATCGAGGAGGACCTCAAGGCCAACCGGGTGAAGGCCGTCGTGGCCACCTCGGCGCTCGGCATGGGCTTCGACAAGCCGGACCTGACGTTCGTGGTGCACCTCGGTGCGCCGGGCTCGCCCGTGGCGTACTACCAGCAGGTCGGCCGCGCCGGCCGCGGGACGGACCACGCGGACGTGCTCCTGCTGCCCGGGCCCGAGGACCGTCGCATCTGGGAGTACTTCGCCACCGCCTCCATGCCGGACGAGGGGCAGGCGCGCGCCGTGCTGGGGGCGCTCGCGGACCACGGCGGGGCCCTCTCCGTGGCGGCGCTCGAGCCGTCCGTGCGGATCAAGCGCACCTCCCTGGAGCTGCTGCTCAAGGTCCTCGCCGTGGACGGGGCGGTCGAGCGGGTGGGCGGCGGCTGGCGCGCCACCGGGCGGGAGTGGACGTACGACGCCGAGCGGTACGCCCGCGTGGCCGAGGCCCGCCGGGCCGAGGAGCGGCTCATGCTCGACTACCAGACCACGGACCGGTGCCGCATGGAGTTCCTGGCCCGCACCCTGGACGACCCCACCGCCGCGCCGTGCGGCCGCTGTGACGTCTGCGCCGGCCCCTGGTACCCGACGGGATCGGACGGGGCGGCGCGGGAGCGCGCGGAGGCCGCCCTGCGCCGCACCGGTGTGCCGATCGAGCCCCGTCGCATGTGGCCCTCGGGCATGGACCGGCTGGGCGTGCCCGTCAAGGGGCGCATCGCGCCCGAGTCACAGGCCGAGGAGGGGCGCGCGCTCGCCCGCCTGACGGACCTCGGGTGGGGCACCGTCCTGCGGGACCTGCTGGACCGGGAGGACGCCCCGGTGCCGGAGGAGGTCCTGCGGGGCGCCGTCGACGTCCTGGCCGGCTGGGGGTGGCGGACGCGGCCGATCGCCGTCGTCGCGATGCCCTCGCGCACCCGCCCGCAGCTGGTGGGGTCGTTCGCCGAGGGGATCGCCCGGATCGGCCGGCTGCCGTTCCTCGGCTCGCTCGAGCACGCGCGCGGCGGCCCCACGGCCGGGCCGGGCGGCAACAGCGCCTACCGGCTCGGGTCCGTGTACGGCCGGTTCGCCGTCCCCGAGGCGATGGCGCAGATGCTGCGCACCGCCCCGGACGCCGGCCGCCACGGCCCCGTGCTGCTGGTCGACGACCTCGTCGACTCGCGGTGGTCGCTCGCCGAGGCCGCGCGGGTGCTGCGCGAGGCCGGCGCGCAGGGGGTGCTGCCGCTCGTCCTCGCCCAGGCCGGATGAGCCGCCGAGGTCAGCGCTCCGCGCGGACGATCGCCAGCACGGCGTCGCGGAGCGCCTCCATGGTGGCGGCCGTGCGGGCCTCGCCGTTGTAGCGCAGGAACGGCTCCGTGTTGGACGGGCGGAGGTTGAACCACCACGTGCCGTCCTGGGCGGCGACCGTGGTGCCGTCCATGCGGGTCACCGTGGTGGCCACCCCGGCGAAGTCCTCGTGCACGGCCCGGCCCTCGCCGACGCCCTCGCCCACGGCGGGGGCGAACTGCGCCACCACCGCGGCCACGGCGGCGTCCTTGTCCGCGACCTGCGAGTTGATCTCTCCGGAGGCCACGTACGGCTCGTACTCCTCGGCCAGCTCGGACAGCGGCTGCTCCTGGCCGCCCAGGGCCGCCAGCACGTGCATGGCCGCGAGCATGCCGGTGTCCGCGTTGAAGAAGTCGCGGAAGTAGTAGTGCGCGGAGTGCTCGCCGCCGAACACGGCGGACTCGGCGGCCATGACCGCCTTGATGAAGGAGTGGCCCACGCGGGTCTCCACGGCCCGGCCCCCGTCGGCCGCCACGAGCTCGGGGACGGCGCGGGAGGTGATCAGGTTGTGGATGACCACGGGGGTCTGCTCGCCGTCGGCCTTCGCGCGGGCGATCTCGCGGCGGGCCACCAGGGCGGTGACCGCGGAGGGGGAGACCGGGGCGCCCTGCTCGTCGATCACGAAGCAGCGGTCGGCGTCGCCGTCGAAGGCCAGGCCGATGTCCGCACCGTGCTCCACGACGGCGGCCTGCAGGTCCCGCAGGTTCTCCGGCTCCAGAGGATTGGCCGGGTGGTTCGGGAAGGTGCCGTCCAGCTCGAAGTAGAGCGGCTCGATCTCCAGCGGCAGGGCGGCCAGCTCGGCGTCGCCGAGGACGGCCGGGGTGGTCTTGCCCGCCATGCCGTTGCCCGCGTCCACCACGACCTTCAGGCGGCGCACCCCCGTCAGGTCCACGAGCGAGCGCAGGTATGCCGCGTAGCCGGGGAGGATGTCCTCCTCCGTCACGGTGCCGGCGGTCTCGGCCGCGGGGATCTCACCGGCGTCGAGGTAGGCCTGGGCCGCGTCGCGGATCTCGAACAGCCCGGTGTCCGAGGAGACCGGCACGGCGCCGGCCTGGGCCATCTTCATGCCGTTGTACTCGGCCGGGTTGTGCGAGGCGGTGAACACCACGCCCGCGGCCTGCTTCACGCCCGCCGCGTAGTAGAGCATGTCCGTGGAGATCAGCCCCAGGGTGACGACGTCGGCGCCGCGGCGCGTGGCGCCCTCGGCGAAGGCCGTCATGAACGCGGGCGAGGAGGGGCGCATGTCCCCGCCGACCAGCACGGTCTGACCGGCCAGGCCCAGCACGTCCACGAAGGCCGCACCCACCGCGCGGACGCTCTCCGCCGTGATGGACTCGCCCACGATGCCGCGGACGTCGTACGCCTTGAAGGAATCGTGCAGGTCGAGGGAGGGGGTCGAGGTAGTCACCCGACCGATCGTAGTGGACAGCCTGGATACAGTGAGGGCGTGCCCCCGACCACTCCGCCCCCGCCCGCGGGGCCCCCGGCCGTCCCGCCGTCGGGACCCGCGCCGGCCGCCCCCGGGGAGCCCGCGTACCGCAGGCTGCTGATCGGGCTGTTCCTGGCGGGGGTGGCCACGTTCGCCCAGCTCTACTCCCCGCAGGGCCTGCTGCCGCTGGTCAGCGACGACCTGGGCGTCCCCGCGGACCGTGCCGCCCTGCTCGTCTCCGCCAGCACACTCGGCCTCGCCGTGTCGGTGGTGCCGTGGTCCGTGGCCGGGGACCGGTGGGGCCGCCGACGCGCCATGGTGGTCTCAATGGTCTCCGCCAGTGCGTGCGCGCTCACGGGCGTCCTCGCACCCACGTTCGAGGCCATGCTCGGCCTGCGCCTGCTCAAGGGCATGGCGCACGGGGGCGTCGCGGGACTCGCCGTGGCGCTGCTGGCGGAAGAGGTGGTCCCGCACGCGGTCGCGGCGGCCGCCGGCACCTACATCGCCGGCACCACCCTCGGCGGGCTCTCCGGCCGGCTCCTGGCCCTGCCCGTCGCGGAGGCGTCCTCGTGGCGCGGCGGGATGCTGGCCGTCACCGTGGTCGGGGTGCTGTGCACGGTCGGCTTCCTGGCGATCACGCCGCGCGCCCGACGTTTCACGCCGTCGCCCACCTCCCCGGCGACGCTCGTGCGCATCGTGCGTGGCCACCTGCGCTCGCCGGAGCTCGTCGCCGTCTACCTGCAGGGGGCGCTGCTGATGGGCGGGTTCGTGGCGCTGTACAACTTCGTGGGGTACCGCCTGCTCGACCCGCCGTTCTCCTGGACGCCGACGGCGGCCGGCCTCGTCTTCCTCGCCTATCTCGCGGGCACGTGGTCGTCGCCGCGCGCGGGCCGGCTGGCCGCGCGGGTGGGCCGGCTGCCGGTCCTGGCCGGCGCGACGGCGGCCATGGCGGCGGGCGTCGCCCTCACGTTGGTCCCGCATCCGGCGGTGCTGGTGCCTGCCCTCGTGCTCGTGACGGGCGCGTTCTTCGCCGCCCATGCCATGGCCTCCGCGTGGTCCGGGACGGCCGCCCCCACGGGCCGCGCCCAGTCGACCTCCCTGTACAACTTCGCGTACTACGCCGGCTCGAGCCTCTTCGGCTGGCTGGGCGGCGTGTTCCACGAGTCCCACGGGTGGCCGGGGACGGTGCTGATGGTCCTGGCCCTGGTGCTGACCGCCCTGGCGAGCGCCGTCGTCGTGCTGCGCGGACGCGGGACGGCCCCGGTGCGCTGAGCCGGGGCCGTCGAGGGAGCGGGTGTCAGCGGGCCGCCCCGCGGGTCACCAGCCGAGGGCCTCGGCATCCGTGCCGGTGGCGGACCGGGCCTGGTCGCGCCAGGCGGCGAGGACCTCGGGGTCCTGCAGCTCGAGCCACGCGATCATCTGCTGGTAGGTCACGCAGTAGGTGTCCTCCTCGACGCAGACCTCCCGCATGACCTTCTCCACAGCCGGGTTGAACGCGTTGAGACCCCAGTCGTTGAAGTGGTTGCCGAAGACCAGCGGGGCGCGGTTGCCCGCGAACGCCGAGTCGTACATGTAGCGGTAGGTGCGGTACTGGAAGTCGGTGAGTCGGGAGACGTCCTCCGGGATGTCCTTGCCGCCGTTGCCGGAGATCCAGAAGTTGTAGTCCATCGCCATCACGAACGGGCTGGCCGCGTCCTTCTCGGCGAGCACGGGGGACCAGGCCATCGGCATCTCGAACTCCCAGATCCCGTCCTCCTGGTAGGGCCAGGCGACGCCGGAGGCGGCCGCGGCACGCGACGTGTCGTACTCGAGCCCGTTGTCCTTCCACATCGGGACGAGCTGGTCCCACTCCCCGTCGAGGCAGGGCAGACGTCCGCCCTTGACGTCGTCGGGGGTGACCTCCAGCGCCGGCAGGGAGCTGCCCGGGTTGTAGGCGCCGGGGTCGGAGAGGATGTCCGTGAACGAGCCGTACTCCTGCTTCCATTCGGCCGTGGACCACTGGTCTGCGCCGTACCTCGTGGGCGCGCACAGGTGACCCGCGTAGTGGGTGCCGATCTCGTGGCCGGCGGCGTGGGCCGTGTTGATGTTCTCGATGCGCTGCGCCACCTCGGCCTCGTCGCCGCCGAACTCCGTGCCCACGTAGCCGGGCTCGTTGCCGGGCGCCGCGTAGTTCTCCCGGTTGGCGGTCTCGATGAGGTTGATCGCGGACTGGAACACCGTGAACTTCGCGTCGGAGTCCGCGGCCGCGTCCAGGAAGGTCTTCCAGCGCGCGTCCTGACGGCCGCCGTCGAAGGAGAAGAGGACGAACTGCGGCGGGCGCTCCTCCGCCGTGAAGGCCCGCATCGGCACGCCCTCGTGGGAGCGGGCGGCCAGGGGGAGCGCGGGGTCCGCGGGGTCTGCGGCGGCCGACGGCGAGCCCTCACCGGACGACGTCGCAGCCGGCGAGGAGGCCGCATCCGAGGACCGTCCCTGCGACGACGAGGCCTCGGATCCGTCCGCAGATGCGGGCGACGAGGCGGCCGCGTCCGTGGCGCCGGAGGACCCGGCCGCCGTGACCAGACACGGAGGACTCCACATTCCACCGTAGGGGAGGCCCCCGGTGGCTCTGGAGCCCTGGCAGAACTGTGACCAGGTTGTGATGTGGCGCCGCGGCTGCCGGCATGGCCCTTGTGGGCCACACCTAGACTGGTGGCATGGAATATCTCGTCCCTGTCCTCGCGGTGGTCGTCATCGGCGCCCTCGCGTTCGCCGCCGCCCGGTGGATGTCGGCTGGTCGAGCGCGTCAGGCGGCGGATCAGCGCACGCCGTCCGGTCGCGGGCTGGACATCGGACCGGAGCGGGCGCGTCTGGCGGCGGGGCTGCTGGACGAGGACGCCCATCGGCGCGTGTACGGGCACATCGCCCAGAGCCGCGTGATGGAGGCCGTGCGCGACTACCGCGCCCACACGGGACGCGGCCTGAAGGACGCCGTCATGGACGTGCAGTCCCTCGCCGTGCATCCGCAGGTCTATTCCGAGCCGGTGCAGGAACCGGACGCCACGTCCGCCGGAGTCGCGGGGCCCGTTCCCGGCGACCATGGGGAGCCCCACCGGGACGACGCAGCCCCGGCCGACACCCCCGGGCCGAAGCGGCCCGGACAGGATTCGAGCGGGCGGGGGGAGCCGGACGCCCAGACGCCCGATCGCGAGACCTCTGACGCCGTGGCCGAGGACGACGCCCGGCAGGACACCGACCACGCCTCGGCCGCGCCGCGTCCGACGGCGCCGTCCGCCGACGAGTTGACGACCCTGACCGTCCCGGCCGAGTGGACCGCCGCCCCCGCCGAGGAGGAGCTCCCCTTCGAGGTCGAGGTGATGCGGGGGACGGAGTCCGTCCGGCTCTCCTCGCAGGACCTGCCGCCGTGGCTGCGCGACCAGCTCGCCGCCATGGTGCGGGACGGCAACCTCGAGTCCGCCGCCGTCCAGCTGTCCAGCCACTCGGAGCTCTCCGTGCCGGAGGCGTACGAGCTGCTGCGCCGCATGCGGGAGCGCCGCGGGGAGGGCTAGTCACCGGTCGGTCGGCACATCAGGTCGCCGCGCGCAGACGCGAAGAGGGCCGGAATCGCGTGGATTCCGGCCCTCTCTGGCGGAGACGGGGGGAATATCCTCCGACCCGCATGATCTAGCGGATTTTGGAGGGTCAGCGCACGGCCTGACTACTTGGTGACAGAAAGGCCCCGGCGCGGTTGCAGCCGCCCGGGGCATGGACACCACGTAAGCAAGGACGTGACGCCGTGAACCAGCGTACCCGCACACTCTCCCAGCTTCTCCAGCCCGTCGCCCGCGCCGCCACATCGGTGGCGCTCACGGTGGCGGGCTTCTTCCTTCTCTCCGCCCCGTCTCTTCTCGTGGGGGCGTGCTGACAATGGGCGACTACTACCAGGACAACTCGGCCCGCGTCCTCGCGCACATCGGTGCGCACCACGACGTGGACCCCGGCCCCCTCGCGGACGCTGGACGCGCCCACCACGGCGACATGCACGCCGGGGTCATGGTCGGCCAGGACGGCACCATTCACGCGCACACGCGCCGCGACGCCTCCGGTACGTATCGAGTCCACCTGCCCGGCGAGGACGTGCCTGTAGACCTGTGGGCGGCTCGTGAGCGCCGTGTCATCGGCCCCACGGTCCATGTGCCCCTGTGGCGCATCTTCTCCGGCCAGGGCGTGCCCTAGAGCCTCCGGCCCCCACACGCGGGGCCGCGTCCTGTCCACCGTCGCAACGCCGGTGGACGGCACGAGGTCACAGCGTGAACCTCCAGCGTGGAAAGCCTGCCGGGCTGCTAATCAACTCAGGCGCGGTGACACCCCTCCCGAATCGTCCGAACCGCCGGGCGAGGGAACGCCAGTGCACGGCGTATCCCAGGGCCATAGCAACAGACGCCCCGAGACACGGGGGGTCCAGTTGCCGTGGGCGAATGCTGCTGAGTGGGGGCGGAGGGCGGCGGGTCGACTGGAGTGAGGGACCGGGAGACCTGGGCCCGCAGGGCTCCGCTTCTGCCTTGAAGGTGAGTGCGTACCCCGTCCAGCCCTCGCAGTAGAACACCACCCGCACCCCCGGAAACACGAAAAGGCCCCGACCTTCCCGCGATGGGAGGGCCGGGGCCATTGTTTCTATTCGCGTTGTGGACAACTCACGCCCACGTCGTCAGGCTGCGCTAGGTTGTCCTCAGCGAGTTGAGTCCCGGATAGTGG
>NZ_JXSP01000055.1:0-19512 GCF_000946635.1 Micrococcus sp. MS-ASIII-49 | reverse complement strand
TTCTTTGAGGGAGGGCCTCGCACTGTTGGTGCGAGGCCCTTCCCGCATTCCCGGGAGGATTCACCGGGCGGCCCTGTGCGATGAGCACGGGGCTTTCTGCGTTCCGGGTGCATTCACCCGCGGCGCTCAGAGCTCCTCGCCGGCCCGCAGTCGTGCCGTGAGCGCGCGGGTGAGTCGGCGGCGCAGCCGGCCGTGCTCCGTGCCCTGCTCCCGAAGGCGCGCGTGCACGGCGTCGGCATGGGCCGGCTTCTCCGAGTCGGGGAGTGCGAGGAAGTCCCGCAGCAGCGGCTCCAAGCGCCCGGTGAGGGCGAGCACGAGCTCCTGGGTCTCCACGGGCCGTGTGCGCTGCAGGCGAGTCCAGGCCGGCGCGTACTCGGCGGCGTGCTCGACCATCTCCCACGCGAGGGCCCAGCTGTCCGGGCGCAGTCGGTGCCGCTCCGCGCGCAACAGCTGTCGCAGGGCGGCCACGGCCTCCTCGAGCTCGGCGGCGGCCGGGGCGCCGTCGTCGTCGGGGGAGGGGCTCGCGGAGGAACGCGGGAACGGCCACCAGCTCATGCCGGCCTCTCTCGGATTCGCGGGGTGCGCAGAGGTCTCACGCGTGAGATTCTGCCCCGCCTCTCGGTTTGGCGGCACCCGGTGTGGCTGGTATAGTCGCTCTCTGTTGGATTCAGGTCTGAGACCTCCAACGGGGTGTGGCGCAGCTTGGTAGCGCGCGTCGTTCGGGACGACGAGGCCGCAGGTTCAAATCCTGTCACCCCGACCAGAAGGAGCCCCCGCCGGATCGGCGGGGGCTCTTCTCGTCTCCGGGTGCGGTGCGTCAGCCCTGGCGGGACGCCAGGAACTGCAGATGCTCGGGGCGCGCCGGGTCCACTTCGCCGGCCACGTCGTCGTGTTCGTCCACCCAGTCCTTCACGTACGGGCACACGGGGACGATCCGGCGGCCCGCGGCCACGGTGTCCTTCAGCGCCTCGCGCACGAGCGTCGAGGCCAGGCCCCGGCCCTCGTACTGGTGGTCGACCTTGGTGTGCGGGAAGATCCGCTGGGCCGGGCCATCGGCGGTGTCGTAGTCGATCGCCACCGTGAAGCCGGCCACCGTGCCCGCGTCGTCGACGACGATCTCGTACCTCTCCGCGTTCTTGCGGACCTGCGGGTGCTCCAGGCTGGGGGTCTGCTCGGTCATGGTCGGTCCTCTCGTTCCTGGGTGGACCCCGCCGCCGGGCCGGCGACGGGGAAGGGGGTCAGTCGTCCCGGCGCCGCACGGGGTGATGGGACAGGATCGAGATGCGGTTCGTCAGGTTCATCACCATCGCGACCCACTGCACGGCCGCGTACTGGGCGTCCGTGAGCACGGCGGCCGTGGAGGCCTGCACGTAGTTCAGCTGCTCCTGCTCGGGGAGGTCCGTGACCGCCTCGGCGAGCTCGAGCGTGGCGCGTTCCTGCTCCGAGTACACGGCCCCGGCCTCACGCCACGCCGGCAGCAGTCCCAGGCGCTGCACGCTCAGACCGGCGTCGGCGCCCTGGCGGGTGTGCCGGTCCAGGCAGAACCCGCAGCCGTTGAGCTGGGAGACCCGGAGGTTCACGAGCTCCACGAGCTGCCGGTCCAGCCCGGCCTGCTCGGCGGCGGCGCGCGCCGCCGAGGCCAGCGGCCCGACCGCGTGCCATGCCTCGGGCACGGCCTTGTCGAGGAAGAACGCGAGGGGGTCCTGGCGGGGTGCGGGGGTGTCAGCGGCGGTCATGATCCTTCAATGTCTCGCAGAACGGGGCGGTGGGCCAGGGACCGGGTGCCCGGCCCGGACGAGCTTCCGGCTCAGATCCGGCCCCGATCGGCTCAGAATCGGCCGGACGAGCCCGCCCCGGAGAACGAGCCGCCCGAGGATCCGTAGCCGGTCCCGGAGGAGCTGGACTGCGCCTGGCGGTGGTCCTGGACGGACCGCTCGCCGGCCTGGTGGCCCGTGGTGAAGGCCACCACCGTCCAGTAGGCATCCGCCGGCAGTGCGGAGTCCAGGATCGAGCCGCGCGCGGACCGGGCCGGGCCACGGTGCGAGCGCAGCTCGTCGCGCAGCAGCTCACGCTCGGCCTCGTCCTTGCCGAACGCCGCCACCTCGGCGTCGGCGAGGGCGGAGACGAGCCCGGTCAGGCGACGCCGCAGCGCGTCCAGCTCGTCCAACGCCGCGGCCGGGGTCAGGCGGTCGTCCTGCAGGTCCGCACCCAGCGCCTCGAGCCGGTCCTGGGCCTCGGTGCGGAAGGACTCCAGCGCCGCGACGGCGGACCGGACGGCTCCGGCGGAGCCGACGGAGGAGGCCAGCGTGCCGACGGCGTCCAGGTCGGCCCGCAGCGGGGCGGTCTGCTGGTCCCACGCCGCCGGCCACCCCGGGTGGCGGTTGAGGAAGGTGTTCGCCGCGGCCACGGCGTCGTCGAGGCGGTCGAGCTCACGGGCGCGGTCCCGGACGTCCTCCGCGGCCCGGGTATGCTCCGTGCGATGCAGGCTGCGCTCCGGCAGGGCCTCGAGGCGGTCCAGCTCCGCCGACGCGTCGAGCGCCTGGCGCCGGAAGTTGCGGAAGCGCTCCATCAGCGCGGCCGCGTGGGGCGAGTCCTCGGGCACCGTGGACGCGTTCACCTCGGTGGCGTCCATCTCCAGGGTCACGGAGGTCAGGTGGGTGCGGGCCTCGGCCAGCAGGTCGGCCGTCCGGCGGCGGCGACGCCGTCGGCTCGCGAGTGCCGCGGCCGCGGCGCCGCCGCCCGCCACACCGACGATCCCCGCGCCGAACCACAGCTCGGGAGCCTGCCACCAGGGGCGTCCGATCAGCTCGGCGGCGGCGTCCGTCACATCCACGACCGTGTCCGTCCACCGGGCCGCACGGGCCGCCTCGTGTCCGGCCTCGCGCACCTCCCGCAGCCGGTCCGTGCTGAGCATCCGGTCCTCGCCCACGTACACCCCGATCAACCGGTTGTCCGGGTCGAGCGCCACGATCACGAGGTCGTCGGCCCATTTCTGGCCGTCCGCGCTGATCCAGTCCGGGTGCTCGGCGCGAGCCCGCTCGAGCACCCGCCCGTTGAACGCCTGAGACGCGCGGTCGTCGTCCAGCGCGGACAGGTCCGGGCCGCGCTCGGTGACCACGGCGACGCGGGTCGGCTCCCGGAACTCGATCCCCGCCAGGTCTCGGCGCAGCTGGGCGGGGTCGATCACGCCCGCGTCATCCACGAGCTCCACCTGGTCCCAGGCCACGGCGTGGGCCTGCGGCGCGGCGGCGACGACGGCGCCCGTCACCCCCGCCGTGACCGGCAGGGCGACGACGGTGGCGGACGCCGCCGGTCCGGTGAGGGCGGCGGCGGACAGGGCGACCGCGGTGAGCGTGCGGCGGGCGATGCGGTGCGTCGGACGGGTCACGGGGGCCTCCTGGACGGGTCGGCGGTCCCGCCCAGCGTAGGCACCGCGGCCGGTGGCGCGCCTCAGCCGGTGGGCGCGTCGGCGAGCAGCGCGGCGAGCCGGCCGGCGTCGTGCGCGGTGCCGAACCCCGCCGCCCCCGGCTCGAGGACCCCGGCCCGGTCGAGGCCCGTGTAGGGGACCGCGTCGAAGCCCATCGCGGTGACGAGGGCGACCACCGTGTCGCGCGCGGCGGCGACCGCGGCCGGGTCGGCCGCCGCGTCGGTCGGCTCGGTGCCCACCGCGAGGGCGCGGCGCGGGGCCGTGGCGCGCCCGGCGTCCTCCAGGTCGTGGTGCGAGATCTCCGAGAACGCACGCACGACGGGCACGCGCAGTCCCGCGGCGGCCCAGCGCGCGGCGATCCGGACGGAGCCGGGCGAGCCGTCGTCGTCGTCGAGCCACGCCGGGACGGGCTCGCCCGGCCACGTGTTGGTCAGGTCCACCACGGCGCGCGTGGCCGGCCCGGCGAGGGCGAGCGGGTCGACGTCGTCGAGCGCCTCGCGCGGCACGGCCACGACGACGAGCTCCGCCTCCGCCGCCAGGTCCTCGGCCGACACGGCGACGGCCTCGGGCGCGTAGATCGTCAGGTGACGCTGGACCGCCGCGGGGCGCCGCGTGCCCGCGACCATCACCCGCGGGGCGGCCATGCCCGGGGAGAGGCGGGGGATGCGCGCGATCGCCCGTGCCAGCGCGGTGCCCGCCCGCCCCGCACCGAGGATGCCGACGACGCGGGGCAGGGCGTCCGCCGGCGCCGCCTCAGACGAGCTCATTGCGCTGGCGTCCCAGCCCGGTGATCTCCACCTCGACGACGTCGTCGGGACGCAGCCACGGGCGGCGGCCCTCGGCGTCCCGGCGGGCCAGGGCGACCCCCGCGGGCGTGCCGGTCAGGATCAGGTCGCCCGGGTTCAGGGTGATCAGCTGCGAGGCGTAGGAGACCAGCTCGGCGGGGGAGAAGACGACGTCGGTGACCCGGTCCTCCTGACGCAGCTCGCCGTTGACGTGCGTGAGGACGCGCGCGTCCGCCGGGAACTCGTCCGGGGTGACCAGCCACGGACCCACGGGCGTCGAGGCCTCCCACACCTTGCCCTGCAGCCACTCGGAGGTGCGGCCCTGGAAGCCGCGCATGGAGATGTCGTTGGCCACCGCGTAGCCCGCGATGTGCTCCGGGGCGTCCTCGACGGCGATGCGTCGGCCCGGCTCCCCGACCACGATGCACAGCTCGCCCTCGTAGTCGACCCGGTGGTCCTCCTCGGGGACCTCGATCGGGTCCAGCGCGCCCGTGAGCGACTGCGGGAACTTCGCGAACAGGGTCGGATGCTCCGGGCGCTCCAGGCCCGTCTCGTCGATGTGGTTCGTGTAGTTCAGGCCCACGCAGAACACCTTGGTGGGGAAGGGGACGAGCGTGTCGTAGACGAGGCCGGAGGTGTCCAGCAGGAGGGACCGGTCGGCCTGCGCCGCGCGGAGGGCGCCCTCCACCATCTCCCGCTGCTCCTCCGGCGTGGCGGTGAGGTACTCGCCGACGTCGCGACAGTCCGGCAGGGCGACGGCGCGCACGGCGACCTCGGGGTCCTCGGGGTGCACGGAGGTGATGACCGCGGCGAACGTGGCGCCGGGGTAGGCGGCGTCGGAGTCGGGCTGGCGGAACGTGGCGAGCTTCATGGACCCATCCCATCACAGGGCGGCGGGTCCGGACCCGGGGCGGGCGGACGTGAGACGGTGAGGCCATGAGCACAGCCCCCACGCATCCGCCGCTCGACCTCGACCCGACCCCGGCCACCCCGATCGTGCTCGGGACCATGGCCTGGGGGTCCGTTCCCCCGCCGCCCCCGGACGCCGATCCGGGGGCGGGGCCGGAGGGGCCCGCGGGCGCAGCGCAGGCCGAGGCGGCCGTGGAGCGTGCCCGCCGCGCCCTGCGCGCCGGGATCGAGGCCGGCGTCGACCTGCTGGACACCGCGGACATCTACGGGGCCGGCCGCTCCGAGGAGACCGTCGGCCGGCTGCTGCACGAGCTGCCCTACGAGGAGCGCTCCGCCCTGAAGGTGCAGACCAAGTGCGGGATCGTCCTGCACGAGACGGACCCGGCGGGGCGGCGCCTGACCCGCTACGACTCCTCGCCCGAGCACGTGCGCGCCTCGCTGGAGGGCTCGCTGGCCCGCCTCGGCGAGCAGCGCGTGGACACCCTGATCATCCACCGGCCCGACGTCCTCACGCCCGTGGCCGACACCGTGCGCGCCTTCCTCGACGCGCGAGAGGCGGGCCTGGTCGGCAAGCTGGGCGTCTCCAACCTCGGCGTGGGCCGCGTCCTCGAGTTCCAGCGCGAGCTCGAGAGCCAGGCGGCGGACGGGACCGGGCTGGCGTGCGTCCAGGTCGAGCTCGGCCTGCACCATCGCACCCTCATGGAGGCGGTCGTGCTCGCCAACCACCCGGACGCCCCCGCGGACGCCGACGCTGGGCGCCTCGGCCCGGTGTGCGCGGCCGAGGGGATCGAGCTGCAGGCCTGGGGTCCGCTGGGGCAGGGTCGGTTCAGCTCCGGCGACGACGGCGCGGCCGGCGCCGTCGGCGAGGTCGCAGCGGAGCTGGGCGGCAGCCGGGAGGCCGTGGTGCTCGCCTGGCTGCTGCGCCTGCCGTGGGACGTGCGGCCCGTGATCGGCACCCAGGACCCGGAACGCGTCGCCGCGTGCGCCGAGGCGGCCGCCGCGGCCGAGGCGATGGACTCCGCGCAGTGGCACCGCCTGTGGACCGCGGCACGCGGCGCCGGCCTGCCCTGAGCAACCCGCAGACGTGAGGGATGTCACACTGGGGGCATGACCTTCGAGCCCGTCAACCTCTTCACCCCCTGGCTCGCCTACTGGGCGGCCGCCCTCGCGCTCGTCGTCGGCGGCATCCTGCTGGCCGCCGGGATCTGGCGTGAGCGCCGACACCGCCGGCACGCTGACGCGCACGGACGCAACACCGAGGTGGACGTCCTGGACAACACCCGGCTGCAGCGCCGGGTGGGGGCCGTGGTGCTGGCGGTCGCGGCCGTGCTGGCCGGCGTGGGTGTGTGGACGCACCTGGCGGGGCTGGACACGCTGCGTCAGAACCTGACGGCCAAGTACGGCTACACCTCGATCGAGCGCATCCGCCAGTCCGGCACGGGGTTCATCATCGACCTCACCCAGCCGGACGGAACCGTCCTGCGGGACGAGATGGTCCTGGTCGACCCCTCGGGCGAGCCCTTCGTCGGCGAGGACATCTTCCACAACCCGCCGGAGAAGTACGAGGACCTGCCGCTGCGTCCGGCCCCGTGACCGCGCCCGCCGCCGTCCGCCGGGCCTGATGCCGCGTCGGGGGCCTCTGTTAGCGTCGCCGCGTGAGCACCTCGACCGTCCGTTCCGCCCCCGCGTCCACCTACCGGCTCCAGGTCAGCCCGGATCTGCCGCTGGAGTCCGTGGCCGGGCTCGTGCCCTATCTGCGGCGCCTGGGCGTGGACTGGCTCTACCTCTCGCCGCTGCTCGAGGCCGAGCCCGGCTCCGACCACGGGTACGACGTCGTGGACCCCACGCGGCTGGACGCCGCCCGCGGCGGGGCCGAGGGACTGGACGCGGTCGCGCGCGCCGCGCACGAGGCGGGCATGGGCGTGCTCGTCGACATCGTGCCGAACCACGTGGGCGTGGCCACGCCCCAGGCCAATCCGGCGTGGTGGGACGTGCTCACCCACGGTCCCGAGGCGGCGCATGCGGCGTGGTTCGACGTGGACTGGGCGGCCGGCGGCGGGTCTCTACTCATCCCCGTCCTGGGGGACGGTCCTGACGGGGACGCGGACGCGGAGCTGAACCGTCTCGTCGTCGACGAGGGTCGCCTGCGCTACTGGGACAACGTCTACCCCCTCGCCCCCGGATCGCTCGAGGCGGCCGAGGCGGAGACCGGGCTACGCGCCGCGGAGGTCTTCGCGGAGGCGGACCCGGCGAGTGAGCCGACCGCGGAGCAGGCCCGCTTGGCCCGCGCCGTGCACGAGCGCCAGCACTACCGGCTGGTCGGCTGGCGCCGCGGCGACGCCGAGCTGAACTACCGCCGCTTCTTCACCGTCACCACGCTCGCGGGCGTCCGGGTGGACGAGCCCGAGGTCTTCGACGCCGTCCACGCCGAACCCGCCCGCTGGGTCCGCGAAGGGCTCGTGGACGGGCTGCGCGTGGACCACCCGGACGGCCTGGCGGACCCGGCCGGCTACGCGCGGCGCCTGCGCTCCCACGTCCTGCCGGAGGGCTACCTCGTGGTGGAGAAGATCCTCGAGCCCGGCGAGGCGCTGCCCGCGGACTGGCCCGTGGACGGGACCACCGGCTACGACGCGCTCGGCGAGGTCGAACGCGTCTTCATGCACCCCGAGGCCGCGGGCGATGCGGCCGAGGACGCGCGCCGTCGTCGGGAGTGGGACGAGGCCGTGGTGCGGGCCAAGCACGACGTGGCCACCGGCTCCCTCGCGGCCGAGACCGCCCGGCTGGTCCGGGAGGTCCGCGCCGTGCACGCCCTCGGTGCCCACCCGGACGAGGACGTGGCCGCCGCGTTCGCCGCCGTGCTCGCCCGCCTGCCCGTGTACCGCACCTATCTGCCCGTGGGCCTGGCCGTGCTCGAGGGCGCGCTGGCGGACGCGGCCGCGGCGGAGCCGGGCCTCGCCGACGTGCTCGGCGACCTGCGGCCCGAGCTGACCGACCCGGACTCGCCCGTGGCCCGCCGGTTCCAGCAGACCTCCGGCATGGTGATGGCCAAGGGCGTCGAGGACCGGTCCTTCTACCGGTACACCCGGTGGGCCAATCTGAACGAGGTCGGCGGAGACCCCTCCCACGTCGCCCTGTCCCTGGCCGACTTCCACTCCGCCCAGCAGGCGCGCCAGGCCGCCTGGCCGACGGCCATGACCACCCTGAGCACCCACGACACCAAGCGCGGCGAGGACGTGCGCGCCCGCATCGCCGTGCTCGCCGAGGAGCCCGACCGCTGGGCCGCCGAGCTCGCCGAGCTGAGGCGTCTCCACCCGCTCGGCCACCCCGACGCCGAGCGGCTGCTCTGGGAGTCCATCGTGGGCGTCTGGCCCACGGACGGCACCGCACCGGAGGAGGAGCGGATCCTCGGGTTCCTGCAGAAGGCCTCCCGCGAGGCGGCCCTGGCCACCAGCTGGACGGAGCAGGACCCCGAGTTCGAGGCCCGGCTCGCCGCGCTCGCCGCCGCCGTCACCTCCCCCGAGGGGCCTGCGCGGGGCGTGCTGCAGGCCGTCGCGGACCGCCTCGCCGAGCCCGGCCTGGTGGTCCAGCTCGGCCACAAGCTCGTCCAGCTCGCCGCCCCCGGCGTCCCTGACGTCTACCAGGGCACGGAGGTGCCCTTCCCCACCCTCGTGGACCCCGACAACCGCCGCCCCGTGGACTTCGCCGCCCGGGCCGACCTGCTGGACCGCCTCGACGCCGGCCACACGCCGGGCCTCGACGACCCCGCCGCCGCCAAGCTGGCCGTCGTCGCGGCGGTGCTGCGCGCCCGCCGCGACCGGCCCGAGCTGTTCACCGGCCACCGCCCGCTCGACGTCTCCGGCCCCGCCGCCGAGCACGCGATCGCGTTCGACCGGGGCGGGGCGCTCGCCGTGGCCACCCGCTGGCCCGTCCGCCTCGCGGCCGCCGGTGGCTGGGGCGAGACCGTCGTGACCGTGCCGGCCGGGCGGTGGGAGGACGCCGTCACCGGCCACCCCGTCCACCCGGACGCGCGCGGCGCCGTGCGCCTCGACGAACTGCTCAGCACCCTGCCCGTCGCGCTGCTCGTCCCGGCGCACGCCCCGTCCGACCGCCGAGAGAGGACCGCCCCGTGACCGAGCCCCGCCCGGCCGACGCCCCCGCCCCGGGCCTGCACCCGATCGGCTCCGACCCCGTGGACCCCGCCGCGGACGAGCGGGCCGCCGTCGAGGCCGCGCGCGCCGTCCCCTATGCCGTGTGGGCGCCGCACGCCGAGAGCGTCGAGCTCGTCCTCGTCGACACCGAGCCCGGCGCCCTGCGCTACGCCGAGGACCGCTGGCCCGTCGCCGCCGTCGTGGCCATGGACCCCGCCGCCGGAGGCTGGTGGACGCCCACGGAGGACCCGCTGGCCGCCCTCGGCCTCGACGCCGCGCAACCGCCGGCCGACCCCGGCTACGGCTACCGCGTGGACGGGGCGGACCCCGTGCCGGACCCCCGCTCCCGCCGCCAGCCCGACACGGTCCACGGGCCCTCCCGCCGCGACGTCGCCGGCCGCTCCGTCGCGTGGCCGGACGAGGGCTGGGCCGGGCCGCCCGGGGTGGAGTCCGATCCGACCGTGCTCCAGGGCGGCGGCCTGCGCGGCGCCGTCCTGTACGAGCTGCACGTGGGCACCTTCACGGCCGAGGGGACCCTCGATGCCGCCATCGCCCGCCTGCCGCACCTGACGGACCTCGGGGTCACCCACGTCGAGCTGTTGCCCGTGAACTCCTTCTCCGGCCCGCGGAACTGGGGCTACGACGGGGTGGCGTGGTTCGCCGTCGACGAGTCCTACGGCGGCCCCGCCGCCTACCGTCGCTTCGTGGCCGCCGCCCACGCCGCCGGCCTCGGCGTGGTCCAGGACGTCGTGCACAACCACCTGGGCCCCTCCGGCAACTACCTGCCGGTGTTCGGGCCGTATCTGGGCCCGGGCGGCACCGGCTGGGGCGACGGCCTGAACCTGGACGGCGCCGACTCGGACGAGGTGCGCCGGTTCGTCCTGGACAACGTCCGCTTCTGGCTCGAGGAGATGCGTGTGGACGGGCTGCGCCTCGACGCGGTGCACGCCCTGCGGGACACCCGCGCCGTGCACCTGCTCGAGGAGATGGCCGCGCTCGCGGACGGGATCGCGGCCCGTGCCGGCCGACCCGTGCCCCTCCTGGCCGAGTCCGACCTCAACGACCCGCGTCTGGTGCTGCCCCGCCAGGCCGGCGGGCTCGGCCTCGCGGCGGCCTGGAACGACGACGTCCACCACGCCCTGCACGTGGCCGCGACGGGGGAGACCCACGGCTACTACGCGGACTTCGCCCCGCTGGAGGCGGTGGCCAAGGTCATGGAGCGCACCTACTTCCACGACGGCACCCGTTCCACCTTCCGCGGCCGCGATCACGGGCGCGCCGTGCCGGACGCCGTCCCGAACCATGCGTGGGTGGCCAGCATCCAGAACCATGACCAGGTGGGCAACCGTGCCGGCGGCGACCGCACCGCTGCCGCCCTGTCCGAGGGTGCGCTCGCGGCCGAGGCCGCCCTGCTGCTGACCGGCCCGCACGTGCCGATGCTCTTCATGGGGGAGGAGTTCGCGGCCTCGACGCCGTGGCCGTTCTTCACCTCGTTCCGCGAGCCCGAGCTCGGGGACGCCGTCCGGCAGGGACGACGCCGCGAGTTCGCCGCCCATGGCTGGGACCCGGCCGACGTCCCCGACCCGCAGGACCCCGCGACGCGGGACGCGGCGGTGCTGGACTGGGCGGAGGCCGCGGGCGGCACGGACGGCCAGGGCCGCGGGGTGCGCGTGCTCGCCGCCTACCGCACCCTGATCGGCCTGCGCCGCACGCTGCCCCAGCTCACCGACCCTCGCCGCGACCGCGTCCGGGCCGAGGTGGACGCGGCCCGGCGCCACGTGCGCCTCACCCGCGCCGGCGAGGACGCCGACGTCGTCCTGCTCGTCGCCCTCGGCGCGGAGCCGCTTCCCGTGCCCGCGGACCTGACGCGGGCGGAGCTGCTCGCCGGCCACGGCGACCACGGCCCGCTCGGCCCCGGCACGGTGCCGGCGGCGGTCCCGGCCCCCGGCTTCCTGCTCCTGCGCCGCTGAGCCGCGTCCGGCGTCAGTCCGCGTCCGCAGGCGGGACGGCGCGCAGCATGGTGGTCGTGGGGTGCAGTGCCACCGCGTCCTCGTCGCGGCGGGCCCGCAGCACCGTGTCCACGTAGGAGTCCACCGCCTCCTGCAGGGGCACGGCCTGGCCGCGGGCCTCGGAGAGGTACCAGCGGTGCTCGAGGAGCTGGTGCATCACCTCGGCGGGCTCGAGCTTGGCTCGCAGCTCAAGGGGCACCGAGCGGACCACGGGGTCGAACACCTCCACCACCCAGCGGTGCGCCGCAGCCTCGATGTCCATGTACGGGTCCCACTCCCGGCGGGCGGCCTCGATGTCCACGAGCAGCCGCCGGGCCTGGTTCTCCTGGACCTCGAGTCCCGTGAGGCGGGTCAGCCGACGGCGGTGGTAGCCCGCGTGGATCTCGACGGGCCGGGCGATCATCATCCCGGGGGCGTCGGCGGCGCGCAGTGAGTACTCGGCCAGCTCGAACCCGAGCTCCTGCAGGCGGCGGACGCGGCGGTCCAGGCGCCACGGCTCGGCGCGGGGGAACAGCAGAGGCTCGGTCAGCTCGTCCCACAGCCGTCGGTAGGACGCCACGAGCAGGTCCGGCGTGGTGACGGGGTCCACCTCCGGGTCCAGCAGCCCGCTGGCCTGCAGGTCCAGCAGCTCACCGCCCACGTTCACGGCGGCCACGTCCAGGTCGTGCTCGCGCTGGCCGGTGGACAGCCGCTCCCGCAGCTCGCCGGTCTCGGCGTCCACCAGGTGAGCGGCGAACCCGCCCGCGTCCCGCCGGAACAGGACGTTGGACAGGGAGACGTCACCCCAGAAGAACCCCTCGAGGTGCAGCTCCACGAGCAGGGTCGCCAGCGCGTCCATGAGCCGCACGAGGGTGCGGCGCTCGAGGCGCTCCGAGAACACGGCGCGGTACGGCAGGGAGAAGCGCAGGTGCCGGGTCACGAGGGCGGCGGGCAGGGGCGTGCCGTCGTCCTCCGTGCGTCCGGTGACCACGGCCACCGGCACCACCGACGGCGCCGGGCTCCGCTCGAGCCGGCGCAGCAGCCGGTACTCGTGGAACGCGAGTTCTTCAGTGGTCTCCTTCACCGCCACGATGCCCCCGCCCATCCGGGCGAAGCGCACCACGTGACGGGAGATGCCCCGCGGCAGGGCCGCCAGCACCTCACGCGGCCACGTCTCGAGGGGGAGCGCCCAGGGCAGGGCGAGCAGAGACGTCGCCGGGTCCTCGGTCGCGTCCCCCGACGGGGCGCCCGTGATGGTCAGTCGATCGACGGGGGAGGGGGTCTCGGCGGTGTCCATGGTCACGATCCTTTCAGACAGGGCCGCTATGCTCGCCTGGCGCGGCGCGCCCGCTGCCCGCCGGCTCCGGTGCTCGACCCGGACCGACTGCCCCACGAGGAGGACCCTTGGCCCGGAACACGTCAGGCTCGCACACCTCGGCGACGGACGCTCGTGCGCGTGCCCGCCAGATCCAGGAGGAGCAGCGCAGGAAGGACAGTCGCCGCCGCACCGGCGTCATCTGGGGCTCGGTCCTCGCGGTGGTGCTCGTGATCGGCCTCGTCGTCGCGTTCGTGCTCAACCGCAACGGCGACGACGCCGCCACCGCCGGCCCCATCCCCGCCGTGGCGAACGAGCAGGGCGGCATCGAGTTGACCTCGGCCACGGACCTGGCGGAGGGCGCGGGAGAACGCGAGGTCGACCCCTCGAAGATCGAGGTGCCGAAGCAGGCCGCGAGCTCCCAGCCCGAGACCCTGCCGAACACCGAGGCCCGTGGTGACGGTGAGCCGACGCGGATCGTGCTCTACGAGGACTTCAACTGCGTGCACTGCGCGGACTTCGAGTCCACCAACGGGGACCAGATCGAGCAGTGGCTCGAGCAGGGCGAGGTCACGGTCGAGTACCGGATGGTGGACTACCTGAGCGCCCCGAACAACCAGAACTACTCGGCCCGCGCCGCCAACGCCGCGTACTGTGTGGCGGACCAGAAGCCCGAGGCCTACAACGGCTTCGTATCCGCCCTGTTCGCCGCCTACGACGAGCACCAGGGCAAGGGCCTGGACAACGCGGCGCTCACGCAGCTCGCGCAGGAGCACGGCGCGGACATCGCCTCCTGCGTCGAGGACGGCACGTTCCGCTCCGCGGTCGAGTACACCACCCGCCAGGCGCGCGCCGCCGGCGTGGCCGGCACCCCCACCGTGTTCGTGGACGGGAAGAACTGGGCGCTCGACGGCGAGGACAAGACCTTCATCGAATGGGCGGGCGCCAAGATCGCCGGCTGACCCGGCGCCGAGGTCCGCGGGGCGTCCCCACGCGGGGACGCCCCGCGTCGTCCGCCCGGGCCTTGTACGCTGGGAGGGTCGGCCGCGGCGCCCCCGGGCGCCGGCCGCAGGCCTCCTTAGCTCAGCTGGCCAGAGCAGCTGCCTTGTAAACAGCAGGTCGCCGGTTCGAATCCGGCAGGGGGCTCCACCCCACCGCGGGCCCGACGGCGCCGCGCACCTCCGCCGGGAGGGCGCGGCGCCGTCGTCGTGTCCGGCGCGGGCCGACGCTGGGGTGCCGCTGTGCGCGCCCCGACCATCCGCCCGGCTTGGCTGGCGGATCCGCCAGAGATGCCTCGACCATCCGCCAGACTTCGGCCCGCGGCCTCGTCGTGACGGAATCGTGACCTTACCGTGATCCCAGTCACCCCGGCCCGAGCCCCTCGGGCACCCGCATCCGGTGGCCCAGAACTCCGAGGAGATCCCGTGCAGTCCTCCCCACCCCGCAGCACCCGCCGCCGCATCGGCGCCCTCGTGGCCGGCGCCGTCCTCGCCGGCGGGACCCTGACCTCGTCCCCCGCGCTCGCGGCCCCCTCCGGCGACGCCCCCGCCGCACCGGCAGCCACCCCGACCGCCGCCTCGCCCCTGGCGGCGGCGCAGGTCGAGGACCCGAACGCCGACGGCTACGACTCCTTCATCGTCACCTACAAGGAGACCGCCGCCACCGCCCACGCGAAGGGCCGAGCCAACGCCTGGGGCAAGGCCGCGAAGGAGGCCGGCGTCTCCGTGAAGGAGCTGCGTGAGACCGCGCTCGGCTCCCGCGTGATCAAGGCGGACCGCAAGCTGGACCAGGCCGAGTCCGCGAAGTTCATGGCCGACCTGAAGGCCTCCGGGGCGGTCGAGGCCGTGGAGCCGGACGCCATCCTCACCGCCACCGGCCTGAGTCCCGTGGACGCCCTCTACTCGCAGCAGTGGGGCTTCACCGGCACCCACGGCATGCGGGTCCCCGGTGCGTGGGACCGCACGACGGGCTCCGGTGTGACCGTGGCCGTCATCGACACCGGCATCACCTCCCACCCGGACCTCGACCGCAACGTCGTGCCCGGCTACGACTTCATCTCCGACGGCCGGGCGGCGCGCGACGGCGGGGGCCGCGACTCCAACCCGCGCGACGAGGGCGACTGGTACGCCGCCGGCGAGTGCGGCACCGCCGGTGCCTCCGACTCCTCGTGGCACGGCACCCACGTGGCGGGCACCGTCGCGGCCGTGGCCGACTCCCAGGGTGTCGTCGGCGTGGCCCCGAACGCGAAGATCCAGCCCATCCGCGTGCTCGGCAAGTGCGGCGGTTCGCTGTCCGACATCGCCGACGCGGTCGTGTGGGCCGCCGGCGGCACCGTGGCGGGCGTGCCGGCCAACCCGAACCCGGCGGACGTCATCAACATGTCCCTCGGCGGCTCCGGCATGTGCGGCACCACCTACCAGAACGCGATCAACGCGGCCGTCTCCCGCGGCGTGCCCGTCGTCGTGGCGGCGGGCAACGAGAACCAGCCCGCCGCCAACGTGCGCCCGGCCAACTGCCGGAACACCATCGTGGTGGCCGCCTCCACCTCGCAGGGAGCCCGCGCTTCGTTCTCGAACTACGGCTCCGTCGTGGACGTGACCGCCCCGGGCGCGAACATCATCTCGACCGTGAACAACGGCGCCACCACCCCGACGACGGCCGGCCACGCCGCCTACAACGGCACCTCGATGGCCACCCCGCACGTCGCGGGCCTGGCCGCCCTGCTGCTGGCCGAGCAGCCGAGCCTCACCCCGGCCCAGGTCGAGTCCACCCTCACGTCCACGGCCCGGTCCATGCCGGTGACCTGCTACGCAGGCTGCGGCGCCGGTCTGGCGGACGCCACCAGGGCGGTCTCCTCCCTCGGCGGCAGCTCCTGACCGGGGCCCGCTCCGGGCGCCGGGGCCTCGTTGGTCGCCCAGGGCGGTTTCGAGCCCGGCGCCACGCTGACCGACGCCTGACGTGCTCGTCGGCTCTCGACGGCCGCTCCGCCGTGCGCGGGGCGGCCGTCGCCCGGGTGGACAGGCGACGCCGCCTGAGGTATCGTTCTTCGAGTTGTCACCCCGATGGGGCGACGCCCGGATCTTTAGCTCAGTTGGTTAGAGCGTTCGCTTCACACGCGAGAGGTCGCTGGTTCGAGTCCAGTAAGATCCACCGCAGCAGGGCCCTCCTCCGGGAGGGCCCTTTCGCATCCCCGGGCCGCGGTGCCGAAGGCCCCGGCGGGGGAGGTGTCGGCGTGGTTGGATGGACGCGTCGGCGGGGCTCGGCCCACCGCCGTGGCGCGTCCAGCGCCCGCATACGGAAGGAGAGGGTGAGCCGCATGGAGCAGGAGGGCACCCAGGAGCCGGCGCGGTTCGACCCCCGCATCGCGGAGCCCCCGGCCGTCCCCACGCTCATCCCCGTGCTGCGCCCGGCCGGCGCCGAGGACGCCGCCGCTGTCGGCGACCTCGCGATCGACCCGGAGGACCCCGGCCTGCTCGACCTCGACCCGGCGGAGTCGGCCCACCCGGCCGCGGCCGCGGTCGCCGTCGAGCCGACGGAGCCGCTGCCGCCCGTGGTCCGCCCCGCCGCCGCCGATCCGGAGCCGGAGCCGGAGGAGCCGGCAGAGCCGGAGGCGGAGACGCTGCCGGAACCGGCCGCGGACGCGCCCCTGACCGAGCCGCCGCTGTCCGAGCAGGTGCCCACCTCCGTCCTGGCCCCCGCGGACGCCGACGGCGCCCTGCCCGCTCCGGACGTGATCCCCGCGCCGGACATCACCGTCCCGGACCCGGTGGTCCCCGTGGGCCCGCCCGAGAAGCGCGGGCGTCGGCGGGGCCGGCGCTCCCGTGAGGTCTTCGTCGAGAACCTGCCGACGCAGGCGCTCGTGCTGGCCGACCGCCTGCACTCCTCGCCGTATGGGCGCCGCATGCGCTCCACGCTGCAGCAGCGTCGCGCGGAGGCGCAGGCCCTCGAGGCCCGCACCACCCTGGACTTCGCGCTCAAGCTGGGCGAGACGATGTTCAGCTTCGGCGCGGCCTCGCTGGACGTGGAGACCTCGATCATCGTGGCCACGCAGGCCTACGGGATCCTCGAGACCGAGGTGGACCTGACCAACCAGTCCATCTCCCTGAACTACGCGCCCGACTCCTCACGCGGCGAGGCCCCGTTCACCCTCCAGCGGGTGGTCCGCTCGTCCTCGGTGAACTTCGAGGGGCTCGTGGCCGTCCACCGGCTCGTCGAGGAGATCGCCGCGGGCGAGGTGGACCGGGCCGAGGCCCAGCGCCGGCTCGTGGAGATCCGGCATCAGCCCAAGCCGTTCCCCGCCGTCTTCGAGGTCCTCTTCTCCGGCGTGTTCGTGGCCTGCTTCGTGCCGTTCATCGGCGGGACCTGGACGGGCGCGGCCCTGGGCATGGTCTCCACCTGGCTGGTCTTCTGGCTCAAGGTCCAGGCGGACAAGGCGCGCTTCCCGGAGATCTTCTCCACGATGTTCGGGGCGATCACGGCCACGGTGATCGCGCTGATGGCCCACGCCCTCGACCTGCCGGTCAACCCGGCGCTGGTGATCGCCGGCGGCATCATGATGCTCCTGCCCACGGCGAGGTTCGTCACCGCGGTGCAGGACGCCATCCACGGCTTCCCGGTGACCGCCGCGGGCCGCTTCCTCTCCGCGCTGCTCGTGTTCGCCGGCGTGATGGCCGGGATCATGATCGCCGTGGGCATCGGGGATCTCCTGGGATTCGAACAGCTGGACCTGGCCGAGGCGGGGACGCTGAGCTATCCGCCGCTGCTGCTGCTGGGCCTCGTGATGGCCGCGGGCATGGCGGACGCGGTGGTGGAGCAGTCGCGGTGGCCGCAGATCCTGGCCTGCGGTCTCGTGTCCGGGGCCGGCTTCGGCGCGTACCTGGCCGCGCAGCAGGTCGGGGTCAGCGACCGGCTGGTGCCCGCGGTCGCCGCGGCGGCGGTCGGGTTCCTCGGCCGCCTGGTGGCCCAGCGGCTCGCAGCCCCGGCGCTCGTGATCGTCCTGCCGTCCATGCTGTTCCTGCTTCCCGGACTCACCATGTTCCGGTCCGTCTACGGGTTCACCGTGGAGACCGGGGCCACGCTGCTGGGCGTCGAGGGACTGTTCAACGCCGCGGTCATCGTCGTGGCGATCGCGGCCGGCGTCGCCTTCGGCAACACCCTGGCCAAGCCGATCACCGACCGGATGGGCACGCTGCTGCCCACCGAGCTCGTGATGCACCAGCGCGGCTGACCGGCGGCCCGGCTCAGTCGGGCAGGCGCCAGTCCACCGGGGCCGCGCCGGCCGCCTCGAGGAGCCGGTTCACCCGGCTGAACGGCCGGGAGCCGAAGAACCCGCGGTGGGCGCTCAGGGGCGAGGGATGCGGGGACTCCACGACGCCGGCCCCCGCCGCCGTCAGCAGCGGCGCCATGCGCCGCGCGTCGGCTCCCCACAGCAGCCCCACGAGCGGGGTGCCGCGCGCGCAGAGGGCCCGCACCGCGGCCTCCGTGATCTGCTCCCAGCCGAGGCCGCGGTGGCTGCCGGGTGCGCCGGCCCGCACGCTGAGGGCGCGGTTCAGCAGCAGCACGCCCTGGTCCGTCCACGCGGAGAGGTCGCCGTGGGCGGGCGGGGCGATGCCGAGGTCGTCGTGCAGCTCCCGGTGGATGTTGGCCAGGGAGCGGGGCAGCGGCCGCACGTGGCGGTCCACCGCGAAGCTCAGGCCGATCGGATGGCCCGGCGTCGGGTAGGGGTCCTGGCCCAGCACGACGACGCGGACGTCCGCGAACGGCTGACGGAACGCCCGCAGGATGTGCTCCGGCGCCGGCAGCACCTGCTCTCCGGCCGCCCGGCGGGCCCGCAGCCGCTCGCCGACCTGCTCGAACGCGGCGGCCTGCGGGGCGAGGGCCGCCTCCCAGCCCGGATCCAGGGGCGCGATGAACTCCATGCCCCGAGGGTAGACCGGGTGGGTACAGTGGCCGCCATGTCCCACCCCACGCCCGTCTCGCCCGATCCGGCCCCGGACGAGGGTGCCCGCGCGCGGGCGCGACGGGACGAGCTGACGGACCTGGAGCGTGCGGTCCTGGACCTGGAGGCCGCCACCTGGCGGTACGGCGGGGCCAAGGACCACGCCGTCCGAGAGCGTCTGGGGCTGCCTCCGACCGCCTATTATCAGGTGTTGAACGGATTGCTGGACCGTGAGGCCGCCCTGGCCTACCGACCCCTGCTGGTCACGCGGCTGCTGCGCAAGCGCGGCACCCGCAGCCGGGCCCGGAGGGGACCCGCGGATCCGGCGCCGTCCACGCCCGCTTCCCGCCAGGAGAACTGACCCATGGCCTACCAGCCCGACCGCTTCGACGAGGTCCCCGAGTACACGGACCAGCGCGGCGCGCACCGCGAGTCCTTCGCCGCTGCCGGCGCGACCGCCGCGGGCGGGGGTCGCCGCCTGAGCCCGCTGCTCTGGGTGGCCGGCCTCGTCCTGCTCGCCGGCCTGTTCGTGGGCGTCGTCCTGCCGTGGCTCACCGGCGACCGCTCCGAGCCCGTCGCCGCCGAGAGCTCGACGACGGCCCCGGCGGTCGAGCCGTCGACGTCGGCGTCGTCCGAGTCCTCCTCGGCGTCCTCCGCGTCGGCGTCGACTGCATCCGCGACCGAGTCCGCCACCCCGTCCGAGGACACGGCGGAGGCGTCCCGTTCCGCGGCTGCGGCCGCGGCTGAGTCCTCGCGGGTGGCGCAGGAGGCGGCCGCCGCAGAGGCCGCCGAGTCGTCCCAGGCTGCCGCGTCGTCCCGGGCCGCCGCGGAGGCACAGGCGGCGGAGGCCTCGCGTTCCGAGGCCGCCGCGCAGTCCGCAGAGGCGTCCCGGTCGGCGGCGGCCGTCCAGGCGGCGGAGTCCTCGCGCGCCGCCGCGTCCCGTTCGGCCGCCGCGGCGGAGGCCTCGCGCTCGCAGTCCGCGGCCGCGTCGAGCTCTCGTGC
>NZ_JXSP01000054.1:0-3840 GCF_000946635.1 Micrococcus sp. MS-ASIII-49 | reverse complement strand
TGCAGCCGCGCAGTCCGCGGCCGTGCGCGGCACCCACGTCACCGTGTACAACGCGACCCGCACCCAGGGCCTCGCCGCCTCCTACGCGCAGCGGCTCACGGGCGCCGGCTACACCTCGGTGGACGCGAAGAACTGGAGCGGCTACGGCATCCAGTCCTCCACCGTCCTGTACAACGGCTCGGCCAACAAGGCCGCCGCCGAGGCGGTCGGCAAGGAGCTCGGCTTCCCGGTCATGCAGACCCCGAACCTGCAGGTGAACGGTATCGCGGTGGTCGTCACCAGCTGATCCGCCCGTCGTGCGGCCGTGCCGGCCGCGCACCCTTTCCGGCCCCCGGCGGGGCGCCTTCCGAGGCGTTCTGCCGGGGGCCGTCCGCCGTCCGCGGAAGGGCGGGCCCCGCACTGCGGACCCTTTGCACTCTCCCGGTGCGAGTGCTCATAATGGGGTTAGCACTCCGAAGGCGCGACTGCCAGCCGTACCCCGGTCGGCCCGGCGCCGTGGAGGAGGACCTGTCCACCGGTGAGGCCCCCAGGGGCCGTCCGTCGCGGGCACCGGCGCGGGTCAGCCACCAGCAGTAGGAAGCCGACGTCCAGAAAGGACCTGCACATGGCCAAGACCATCGCATTCGACGAAGAGGCCCGCCGCGGCCTGGAGAAGGGCCTGAACACCCTGGCCGACGCCGTGAAGGTGACCCTCGGCCCCCGCGGCCGCAACGTGGTGCTGGAGAAGAAGTGGGGCGCCCCCACCATCACCAACGACGGCGTCTCCATCGCCAAGGAGATCGAGCTCGAGGACCCGTACGAGAAGATCGGCGCGGAGCTCGTCAAGGAGGTCGCCAAGAAGACCGACGACGTCGCCGGCGACGGCACCACCACCGCCACCGTGCTGGCCCAGGCGCTGGTCCGCGAGGGCCTGCGCAACGTGGCCGCGGGCGCCGACCCGCTGTCCCTGAAGCGCGGCATCGAGAAGGCCGTGGAGGCCGTCACCTCCGAGCTGCTCTCCGCCTCCCGCGAGATCGAGACCAAGGACCAGATCGCGGCCACCGCCTCGATCTCCGCCGCGGACAAGCAGATCGGCTCCCTCATCGCCGAGGCCCTGGACAAGGTCGGCAAGGAGGGCGTCATCACCGTCGAGGAGTCCAACACCTTCGGCCTCGAGCTCGAGCTCACCGAGGGCATGCGCTTCGACAAGGGCTACATCTCCGGTTACTTCGTGACCGACGCGGACCGCCAGGAGGCCGTCCTCGAGGATCCCTACATCCTCATCGTCAACTCGAAGATCTCCTCCGTGAAGGACATGGTGGCGATCCTCGAGAAGGTCATGCAGTCGGGCAAGCCGCTGCTGATCATCGCCGAAGACGTCGAGGGCGAGGCCCTGGCCACCCTCGTGGTCAACAAGATCCGCGGCACCTTCAAGTCCGTGGCCGTGAAGGCCCCGGGCTTCGGTGACCGCCGCAAGGCCATGCTCGCCGACATCGCCATCCTCACCGGCGGCCAGGTCATCTCCTCCGAGGTGGGCCTGTCCCTGGAGAACGCGACCCTCGACCTGCTGGGCACCGCCCGCAAGGTGGTCGTCACCAAGGACGAGACCACCATCGTGGAGGGTGGCGGCGACGCCGAGCAGATCGCCGGCCGCGTGGCCCAGATCCGCTCCGAGATCGAGAACACCGACTCGGACTACGATCGCGAGAAGCTGCAGGAGCGCCTCGCCAAGCTGGCCGGCGGCGTGGCCGTCATCAAGGCCGGCGCGGCCACCGAGGTGGAGCTCAAGGAGCGTAAGCACCGCATCGAGGACGCCGTGCGCAACGCCAAGGCCGCCGTGGAGGAGGGCATCGTCGCCGGCGGCGGCGTGGCCCTGATCCAGGCCGGCGCCAAGGCGTTCGGCGGCCTGCAGCTCGAGGGCGACGAGGCCACCGGCGCGAACATCGTGAAGGTCGCCATCGAGGCCCCGCTGAAGCAGATCGCCTTCAACGCCGGCCTGGAGCCCGGCGTCGTGGCGGACAAGGTCAAGACCCTCGACGACGGTCACGGCCTGAACGCCGCCACCGGCGAGTACGAGGACCTGCTGGCCGCCGGCATCAACGACCCGGTGAAGGTGACCCGCTCGGCCCTGCAGAACGCCGCGTCCATCGCGGGCCTGTTCCTGACCACCGAGGCCGTCGTCGCGGACAAGCCCGAGAAGGCCGCCGCCGGCGCCGAGGGCATGGACCCGATGGGCGGCATGGGCGGCATGATGTGATCAGCCGCTGAGCCGGCCCGGCCCGTTCGGGCGCCCAGCCAGCGAGGCCCGTCTCCCCGTCCGGGGAGGCGGGCCTCGCCGCGTCCGGGGCCGGCACCGGGGCGCCCCGCTCAGGCCGACAGCGCGGCTCGTTCCGCCGCCAGGTTGCGGCGGGCGGCGGCCTCCCAGCGCGTTCGGCCGGGCGCGGTCCGATACAGCCGCTCGGCGTCCAGCAGGGCGTCCAGCACCGCGCCGCGACCGCGGGCCCAGTCCGCGTCGGACACGTGCGCGTAGTCCTGCCGGACCGCGGCCACGTAGCGGGCGTAGGCCTCGGGGGAGCGGCCGAGGACCTCGAGGTCCGCGTCCGAGAGCACCGCCCCGGCCGCGTCGTGCGGGGCGGGGTCGTGGGCGGCGGTGAGCAACACGAGGCGCGCCACCTCGTCGACGACGTCGGCCGGCACCGCCAGCCGCGGGTCGGTGAGCACGTCCCGGGCCAGGGCGGCCGAGTCCGCCTCGTCCTGGCCGGCGGGCGCGGCGGGGTCCCCGACGTAGACGGCGTCGTGGAACCACGCGGCCAGGCGGACCGCACGCGGATCCGGCCCGGCCTTCGCCCCCGCCCGCTCGAGCAGGTCCACGGACTCGAGCACCGCGAGCAGGTGGGCCGGGTCGTGGTAGTGCCGATGCGGCTCCGCCCAGCGGGCCAGCAGGTCGCGTCCCGCCGTCGTCACCGCGTCCGGGCTCGCCGCCGTGCCCTCGAACAGCCGCGCCCAGCGCCGGGCGAGGACGACGTCGCGCTTCTCGGCGCGGCTCCGGGCGGGCACGCGCAGCCCCGAGGCGGCGAGGCGGCGCACCAGCTCCCGTCCGGTGACGGGCACCGCCCCGCGGGCCACGAGCTCGGCGCGTCGGTGCGCGGGCACGTCGTAGTGGTCCCGGTCGAAGGCCCGCTCCGAGAGCCCCGCCGCCCGCGCGAACGCGTGGAGCTCCTCGAGGGAGGCGTCGGAGACGAGGTGGGAGAACACGGTGCCGTGGGCGGGCCACGCGGGCGGGTCGATCAGGACGGTCATGCCCCCACTCTAGGAAGCACGGACCGGGGCGCGGCCGGCCGGCCGCACCCCGGACCGTTCCGGGCGCTCAGAACCGGAACATCGCGGCGTTGGCGGTCTCCGCGTCCTGGTACTGGGTGGCGGCGGCGTCCATCGCGCGGCGGATGCCCGCCAGGGACTCCTCCACGCGCTGCTGGGTGGCGCGCCACTCGGTGAGCACACCCTGGAAGTTCGCGGCCGCCTGGCCGCGCCAGGTGTCCTGCAGCTGGCGCAGGTTGGCCTCCATGGTGCTCACCTCCGCCTGGAGGCGGCCGATGGAGCCCTCCACCGCCCCGCTCTTGGCCCGCAGGTCCTCGACGTCGATCTGCACGATGCTCATGTGACTGTCCCCTCTGATGAGTGCTGATGGGCGGCGGGTGCCGCCGGGCACCACGCTAGGGACGCGCGTCGCGCCCGGCCGCCGGGTCGTCCCCGCCTGGGGACGGGGCGTCGGCCTGAGGCGCCTGTGCAGGAGCAGACACCCGGCGGCGGCGCTCGGCCGAGGCGCGACGGAACCGCTCCGCCGCCCGCAGCAGGCGGCTG
>NZ_JXSP01000053.1:0-27008 GCF_000946635.1 Micrococcus sp. MS-ASIII-49 | reverse complement strand
GTGCGCAGCTCGTGGGAGGCGTCCTGCACGAAGCGGCGCATCTTGTCCTCGGAGATCTCCTTGTCCCGGAACGCGGACTCGATGTGCGCGAGCATGGCATTGAGGGAGCGGGAGAGCCGGCCCACCTCGGTGTCGGGCGCCGCGCTCTCCACGCGCTGGCTCAGGTCGCCGGCGGCGATCTTGGCGGCGGTGCGCTCCACGCGGTTCAGGGTGCGGAACGCGCGCTGGACCGCCAGGTTGGCCACGATCACGGTGCCCGCCGTCGCGAGCAGGCCGATGGTCACGACGATCGAGGTGACGCGCTCGACGGAGGAGGTCACGCTCTGCAGGGGAAGGGCCACGGCCATGGTGCCGTCGCCGCTGCTGAGCCCGTACAGCTGCACGCGCCAGCCGCTCGAGTCCGGCTGTGTGCCGGGCACCTCGAAGGAGGCGGAGCCGCGCTCCAGGGCCTCGGCCGGGGTGATGTCCGGCAGGGCCGGCTCGTCCGCACCCGGCATCACCGGGGTCTGGACGACCCGCGCGCCCTCGTTGTCCCACACGACGCCGTAGAAGCGCAGGATGGGCAGCTGCGGCATGTAGTACTCGCCGGTCTGGGCGACGTTGGCCAGGTACATCGAGACGGTGTCCCGGTTGGCGGCCATGTCCTCGTCCAGCTGGCGCACCGCCTCCTGGCGGAACAGCACCGCGGTCGCCACGGCGGTCACGGCGACCAGGGCCAGCATGAGCGCCGCGATCATCACGACCAGCTTGGTGCGCAGGGACTGCCCCTGCCACGCGCCCCTCAGCCAGGCGCGCGGATGGCGGACGCGGGCCGCCGCGGCGTCGAGCCGCGCACGCACGTCAGCGCTTGTCCGCGGTGCGGAGCATGTAGCCGACGCCGCGCTTGGTGTGGATCATCTTCTCGCGGCCGCCGACGTCGATCTTGCGGCGCAGGTAGGAGATGTAGGACTCGACGATCGAGGCGTCCCCGTTGAAGTCGTACTCCCACACGTGGTCCAGGATCTGGGCCTTCGAGAGCACCCGGTTCGGGTTCATCATGAGGTAGCGCAGCAGCTTGAACTCGGTGGGGGAGAGCTCCACGACCTCGCCGCCGCGGCGGACCTCGTGCGCGTCGTCGTCGAGCTCGAGATCGTCCACGCGCAGCACCGCCGCGTCGTCGTCGTCGAGGGAGGCAGTGCGGCGCAGCACGGCGCGGATGCGGGCGACCACCTCGTCGAGGGAGAACGGCTTGGTCACGTAGTCGTCACCGCCGACCGTCAGGCCGGTGATCTTGTCCTCGGTGCCGTCCCGCGCGGTGAGGAACACGACGGGGAAGTGACGGCCGGCGGAGCGCAGGCGGCGGGTCACGGTGAAGCCGTCCATGTCCGGGAGCATCACGTCCAGCACGGCCAGGTCCGGCTGGAACTCCTCGGCGGCGTCCAGGGCCTCCCGGCCGTTGGCCGCGGCCGTGACCTCGAAGCCGGCGTAGCGCAGGGACGTGGAGAGCAGCTCGCGGATGTTGGGCTCGTCGTCCACCACCAGGAGGCGTGCTTCGGGGTTCTGAGGCTGCATGGGGCCCAGTCAACCGCCCCGACCTGGGAACACCCTGAAAGGGTGCTGGATGTCACGGGGCGTCGTTGGCCCGACGGCTCAGGGGCGCGAGCGCCGGACGGCGCCCAGCACCACGTGCAGCAGCATCAGGCCGAAGCCGACGGGCAGGCCGAACAGCGCGAGCGCGAACAGCGCCGGGGACGCCGGCCACGCCAGGAAGTACGCGACCAGCAGGGCCACCAGGGCCAGAGCGGACACCGCCGTCACGGCCACGCCCAGCACCAGGACGACGCCACGACCGCCCCGGTGATCGGCGGGGTCGGCGGCGGGCGCGGAGGCGGGGAGGGTGGAGGTCCGAGGCATGCCCGCCACTCTAGTCGGGCTATCCTGGGAGGTCATTGACGACCACGTCCTCCGCCGTCCCCTCCGGGCGCACGGCCAGGCTGGTCCCACCGATGCCGCGGCGCACCGCCACGCCGGTGCCGGACCCCGCCGACCCGAGACGAGAGCACGGCCGCCCCTGCGGCGCCGGCCCGACGCGGTGGACCCACATGACGAGGAGCAGGTGACGCACATGCCCACCGGGCGCATCAAGTTCTACGACTCGACCAAGGGCTTCGGGTTCGCCCAGACGGACGAGGGCGAGGAGGTCCACGTGCCCGCCTCGGCCCTGCCGGCCGGGGTGACCGAGCTGCGCGGAGGCACCCGCGTGGAGTTCGGCGTGGCCGAGGGCCGCCGCGGCAAGCAGGCGCTCTCGCTGCGCGTGCTCGACGCCGCACCCTCGGTGGTCCGCAACCACCGACCCGGCGCCACCGAGATGGCCGTCCTCATGGAGGACCTCATCACGTGGCTGGACCAGACCTCCAACGGCCTGCGCCGCGGCCGCTACCCCCAGCGCGCCCAGGCGCAGAAGATGGCGCAGGTGCTGCGCCGTGTCGCCGACGATCTGGAGGCCTGAGCCATGACCACCCACGACGACGCCCCGCGCGTCGACCACCGGAGCCCCGACGCCGAGCCCGCGCCCGCGGAGGAGAGGGCGGCCGTGCCGCCCGCGCGTCGCCGGGCCCCGCGCCGCGACGAGCTGCTCGCCGCCGCCGTGGACGCCGCCCGCGCGGGGCTGGCCGGGCTGGCCGCCCCGGACGAGGTGGGGGAGCACGTGGACGTGCTCGTGGACGACGACCGGCTCCTGACGCACCGCTTCGCGTGCCGCATGCCCGGCTACGCGGGCTGGCTCTGGTACGTGACGATCGCCCGGGCCCCACGCGCCAAGCAGGTCACCGTGTGCGAGACCGGCCTCATGGCGGGGGAGGGTGCGCTCGTGGCGCCCCCGTGGGTGCCGTACGCCGAGCGCGTGAACGAGGAGGAGCGCGAGCGGCTCAAGGCCGTGGCCGAGGGCCGCGTGCCCGGCGCCCCGGCGCCTGAGACCGCGCCGGACGACCGCGGCTGAGACGGCGCGCCCCGGCTGACCCGCCGGGGCGGACACGCAACGGGCCCGCGGTGGAGTCCCCCGCGGGCCCGTGTCCCCGTCCGGGGACGGCTCAGGCCAGGCGCTCGACCACGTGGTCGATGCAGCGCAGCAGTGCCGCGACGTCCTCGGGCTCGATCGCGGCGAAGGTCGCGATCCGCAGCTGGTTCCGGCCGAGCTTGCGATAGGGCTCCACGTCCACCACGCCGTTCGCGCGCAGGGCCTGGGCGACCGCCGCCGCGTCGACGTCGTCGGAGAAGTCGACGGTGCAGACCACGGCGGAGCGGTCCTCGGACCGGGCCACAAAGGGCGTGGCGAAGGACGACGCCTCGGCCCACGCGTACACGCGCGAGGAGGAGTCGGCGGTGCGGGCGGTCATCGCGTCCAGCCCGCCCTGACCGTTCATCCAGCGCAGCTGCGCGTCCAGCATGACGAGCGTGGCCAGCGCGGGCGTGTTGTAGGTCTGGTCCTTGAGGGAGTTCTCCACGGCCGTGGCCAGGTCCAGGAACGCCGGGATCCAGCGGCCGGACTCCTTGATCTCCGCGACCCGCGCCAGGGCCCGCGGGGAGAACAGCGCGAGCCACAGACCGCCGTCGGACGCGAAGTTCTTCTGCGGCGCGAAGTAGTACACGTCCGCCTCGGACACGTCCACCGGCAGGCCGCCCGCGGCCGAGGTGGCGTCGACGACGACCAGCGCGTCCTCGTCGATGCCCGCGGGGCGGACGACGGGCGCCATCACGCCGGTGGAGGTCTCGTTGTGCGGCCACGCGTACACGTCGACCCCGGCCACGGCCTCCGGCTCGGGGCGGGTGCCCGGCTCGGAGGTGCGGATGTCCGACGGCGCCAGGAACGGCGCCTGGTCGGTGGCCTTGGCGAACTTCGAGCCGAACTCGCCGAAGCTCAGATGCTGGGCGCGCTCGCGGACCAGGCTGAAGGCGGCCGCGTCCCAGAACGCGGTGGAGCCGCCGACGCCGAGGATCACCTCGTAGCCCTCCGGCGCCGAGAACAGCTCGGCGACGCCCGACCGGACGCTCGCCACCAGGTCCTTGACCGGCTTCTGACGGTGCGACGTGCCGAGCAGCCCGGCTGCGTCCTGGAGCGCGCTCAGCTGCTCGGGGCGGACCTTGGAGGGGCCGGCGCCGAAGCGGCCGTCGGCCGGCAGCAGGTCCTGGGGGATGGTGATCTCGGCGGGGGAGGTCATGCGTGCTCCTGACGCTTCGGGGTCGCGGGTCGCGCCCATTCTCCCGCGCCCGGGACCACCGGCCGTCCACGTGACTCACGCCTCGCTAGGATGTCCGGGACGAAGAGCCCGAGGGAAGAGGACGTGCCATGACGGATCTGATCGACACCACCGAGATGTACCTGCGCACGATCCTCGAGCTCGAGGAGGAGGGCATCCCCCCGCTGCGCGCCCGCATCGTCGAGCGTCTGGAGCACTCCGGCCCCACCGTCTCCCAGACCGTGGCCCGCATGGAGCGGGACGGGCTGGTGCACGTGGGCGCGGACCGTCGGCTGGAGCTGACCGTGGCGGGCCGCGAGCGGGCCGTGTCCGTGCTGCGCAAGCACCGCCTGGCCGAGCGCCTGCTCGCGGACGTGATCGGCCTCGAGTGGGAGCTCGTCCACGAGGAGGCCTGCCGCTGGGAGCACGTGATGAGCGACCAGGTGGAGCGCCGCCTGCTCACGCTCCTGGAGAACCCCACCGAGACCCCCTACGGCACCCCGATCCCGCCCCGGCCCGAGCAGGCCTCCGCCGAGGACTGGAGCCGCGACATGGGCCTGGCGGGCGCCCGGCTCTCCGAGGAGGCCGCCACCGCCGGCCGGTTCCGCGTCCGCGGGCTGGCCGAGGGCGTGCAGACCGACCCCGAGCTGCTGGCCCAGCTGGCCGGCGCCGGCGTGACCCCCGGCCGTGTGGTGCGTGCCGAGGCCGCCCGCGACGCCGGGTACATCCGGGTCGAGGGCGAGGCGGAGGACGGCGCGGCCGCGGACGGCGGGGCCCTCGAGCTGGCCGAGGCCACGGCCGCGCACGTGTGGGTCGAGCGTCTCGACGGCTGAGGCGCGGCGCGCCGTCGTCGTGCGTGACGGGGGCGTGATGGCCCGGTGACGGGCCGGTGAACCTCTTCCGCCGCCGCAGGCGACACGCGGCGCGCCGATGCACCCGCGTCTAGCGTGGGGACACGACGCCCCTGTGTCCCCACGCTTCCGAGGCCCCCGATGCGCACACTCGTCCTCAACGCCGGCTACGAACCCCTCTCGGTCGTCTCCGACCGCCGGGCGCTGCTGCTCGTGGCCACCGGCAAGGCGAGCGTGCTCGAGGACGCCGGTGACCCGATGCGCAGCCCCACCCGCGCGTGGGGCCGGCCCCTCGTGATCCTGCTGCACCAGTACATCCGGGTGCCCCACACGGACGCGGCCCCGGTCTCCCGCAAGGGCGTGCTGCGCCGGGACGGACACCGCTGCGCCTACTGCGGCGCCCACGCCACCACCGTGGACCACGTGCGGCCGCGCTCGCGGGGCGGCGAGAACTCGTGGGAGAACCTCGTGGCCTGCTGCCTGCGCTGCAACGGGGCGAAGGCGGACCGCTCGCTCGAGGCCCTGGGCTGGCGGCTGCGGGTGGAGCCGGTGCGCCCGCGCGGGGCCCAGTGGCGGATCCGCGAGCTGGAGCGGCCCGCCGAAGCGTGGCGGGACTACCTGCGCCTGGCGGCCTGACGCCGGAAGCGGAATCGCGCCCGCCCGTGCCCGGCGGTTCCTAGACTCTCCAACGGTCGAGAGAGCGGAGGGGCCCATGAGCATGGAGTCGGCGGCACGGATGTCCATGATGCGGATGACCCGCGGGCAGTCCGACGCCCAGCAGAGCCTCGCCCGCGGCACGGTGCGCCGGACCATCGCGTTCGCGGGCCGGTACCGCACCCGCCTGATCGTGTTCGTCGCGGCGTCCATCGTGGGCGCGGTGCTCGGCGTGGCCTCGCCCGTGCTGGCCGGCGACGTCGTCAACGCGATCACCGGCGGCGCGGACCGCGGGCTCGTGGTGCGGCTGGCCCTGCTGATCGCCCTCGTGGCCGTGCTCGACGCGGCGCTGTCCGTGTTCACCAAATGGCTCTCCGCCGGGCTGGGGGAACGCGTCATCTACGACCTGCGCACCGCCGTGTTCGACCACGTGCAGCGCATGCCGGTGGCGTTCTTCCAGCGCACCCGCACCGGCGCGCTCGTCTCACGCCTGAACAACGACGTGATCGGGGCGCAGTCGGCGATCTCGCGGACCCTCTCCGGCGTCGTCGCGAACGTGGTGTCCGTGGCGCTGACCCTGGGCGTCATGGTGGCCACCAGCTGGCAGGTCACCGTCCTGTCCCTCGTGATGCTGCCGCTGTTCCTGGTGCCGGCCCGGGCGGTCGGCTCGAAGCTGGCGGACCTGTCCCGCGAACGGGCCGGGCACAACGCGGCCATGGGCGACCAGATGACCGAGCGGTTCTCCGCTCCCGGCGCCACACTCATCAAGCTCTTCGGCCGCCCCGCCGCCGAGTCCGCCGAGTTCGCCCGCCGCGCGGACCGCGTGCGCGCCACCGGCGTGGACATCTCCGTGCGCCAGGCCGTCTTCACCACGCTGCTCACCCTGGTCTCCGCGCTCGCGCTCGCGGCCGTGTACGGCGTGGGCGGGCTCCAGGCGATCGCGGGCACCCTCGACGCCGGCGACGTCGTCACCCTCGCCCTGCTGCTGACCCGCCTGTACGCCCCCCTGACCGCGCTGGCGAACGCCCGCGTGGAGATCATGAGCGCGCTCGTGAGCTTCGAGCGCGTGTTCGAGGTCCTGGACCTGGAGCCGCTCATCACGGAGCCCGCGCGGCCCGCGGCCCTGCCGGAGGGGCCCCTGTCCGTGCGGCTGCGGGACGTGCGCTTCGCCTACCCCACCGCGGAGCAGGTGTCCCTGGCCTCCCTCGAGGAGGTCGCCGTGCTGGACACGCGCGGCGGCGAGGAGGTGCTGCACGGGATCGACGTGGCCGTGCCCGCCGGGGCCACCGTGGCCCTCGTGGGCTCTTCGGGTGCGGGCAAGTCCACCATAGCCTCGCTCGTCACGCGCCTGCACGACGTCACCTCCGGCGCCGTCGAGATCGGCGGCGTGGACGTGCGGGACCTCGCGTTCGCGGACCTGCAGCGGGCCGTGGGCATGGTGACCCAGGACGGCCACCTCTTCCACGAGACCGTGCGCGCCAACCTGACGCTGGCCCGCCCCGACGCGACGGACGAGCAGCTGTGGGACGCCGTCGAGCGGGCCCGCCTGCGCCCCGTGGTCGAGGCGCTGCCGGACGGGCTGGACACCGTGGTCGGCGAGCGCGGCTACCGCCTCTCCGGCGGCGAGCGGCAGCGCATGACGATCGCGCGGCTGCTGCTGGCGGCTCCGCGCGTCGTGGTGCTGGACGAGGCGACGGCGGCGCTGGACTCCACCAACGAACGCGCCATCCAGGAGGCGCTGGGGGAGGCGCTGGCCGGGCGGACCGCGATCGTGATCGCGCACCGGCTCTCCACCGTGCGCAGCGCGGACGAGATCCTCGTGGTCGAGGCCGGGCGGATCGTGGAGCGCGGCACGCACGCCGCGCTGCTCGCGGCGGGCGGGCGGTATGCGGAGCTCTACACCACGCAGTTCGCCGACGCGGAATGAGGCGGCGACCGGACCGGCCGCCCAGGTGCCCCAGGCCGGAATCGAACCGACGGCCTACCCTTTAGGAGAGGGTCGCTCTATCCAACTGAGCTACTGGGGCGCGGACCGTGCGTCGGTCCGGTGAGCGAGTCTAGCCGAGCCCTTCAGGCCGCCCGCGTGGCGCGACCACGACGGCGCCGCCCGGCCCACAGCATCACGGCCACCGCCAGCGCGAGCAGCGCCAGCAGGACCCAGCGGGTCAGCGTCAGGGCGGCGGCCAGGCCGGTGCCCGGGCCGCCGGCGGCGATCGCCTGCTCGATCGCGATGTTCTCGCAGATGTCCACGACCGCGAACAGCACGCCCAGCCCGAAGACGGCCCACTTGGCGCCGACGGGACGCAGGCGCCATGCGCCGACCGCGGTGACCGTCAGTGCCACGGCGATCGGGAAGATCACGCCGGCCGTCTTGTGCACCCAGTTCAGCTGGCCGCGGGCGTCCTCGTCCATGACCGCGGAGAGCGCGCGGATGTGGTCCTGCCCGTAGAACAGCAGGGAGTCCGGCATCGCCAGGCCGCCGCTGAGCTGGGTCATCTGCTGCAGCACCAGCAGATGGAGGTACGCGCCCACGAGCAGGGTGGTCACGATCAGCGCGCTCACCGGGATCGCCGGGCTGCCCTCGCGCTCAGCGGCCGCGGCGAGGTCCTCACGGACGTTGACGTCCCGCAGCGTGGGACGGGAGCGCGGGGACTCGGCGACCGGGCGCGCGGCGGGCCGCGACGGGCGCGGACGGGACTTGCGAGACTTCTGGGACACGGGGCACCTCCGCGGTCCATCCTCCCAGACCGGCCGAGCCGGTCCGGTCCCGCCCAGCCCCGCCCAGCCCAGCTCACTTTCGAACGTGAAATCGGGGTCATGGGAACTTTCGAACGCGAGATAGGCCCCACATCACGTTCGAAAGTGCGGACGGGCGGGGTGGGGCGGGGATGTCGACGGCGGCCCCGCTGTCGCGTCCGGGGCCGCGCCTAGACTGGGTCCGCCATGGCTGACCTCTTCTCCGCGCTCGGACGCACGCCCCTGAACCTCGACCGGACCCGCCGCCCCGCGGACCCGGAGACCGCCCTGCCCGGGCTCGTGCCCCCGGCCGTCACGCGCGCGGCCGCGGACCCCGAGGCCTGGGGCGAGGACGCCCGCCCGGCCGCTCCGGCGCACACTCCCGAGTCGCTCGTGGCGGGGCTCAACCCGCAGCAGGCCGCCGCGGTGACCCACACGGGGGCGCCGCTGCTGATCGTGGCGGGCGCCGGCTCGGGCAAGACCCGGGTGCTGACCCACCGCATCGCGTGGCTGCTCGCCACCGGCCGGGCGCGGCCGCACGAGATCCTCGCCATCACCTTCACGAACAAGGCCGCCGCGGAGATGCGCGAGCGCGTGGCCGGGCTGATCGGTCCCACCGCCCAGCGGATGTGGATCTCCACGTTCCATTCCTCCGCCGTGCGGCTGCTGCGCAACGAGGCCGCCAACATCGGGCTGAAGTCCACGTTCACCATCTACGACTCGGCGGACAGCCTGCGCCTGGTCACCACCGTCGCCAAGCAGCACGAGCTGGACCCGAAGCGCTTCGCGCCCAAGGCCCTGCTGAACCGCATCAGCTCCCTGAAGAACGAGCTCGTGGAGGCGGACGACTACGCCGCCACCGTGGCCGAGGGGGACCCGTGGGGCCGCGCCGTCGCCGCCGTCTACCGGGACTACACGGCCCGCCTGCGCCAGGCCAACGCCCTGGACTTCGACGACCTGATCGGCATGACGGTCCACATGTTCGAGGCGTTCCCGCGCGTGCTGGACAACTACCGCCGCCGGTTCCGCCACGTCCTCGTGGACGAGTACCAGGACACCAACCACGCACAGTACCGCCTGATCCGGCTCCTCGCCGGCCCGGCGGGCGACCCCGAGGGCGTGGAGACCCCCGGCGGCGAGCTGACCGTCGTCGGCGACTCGGACCAGTCCATCTACGCGTTCCGCGGCGCGGACATCCGCAACATCGTCGAGTTCGAGCAGGACTTCACGGACGCCGTCACCATCAAGCTCGAGCAGAACTACCGCTCCACGCAGACCATCCTGGACGCCGCCAACGCGGTGATCGAGCGCAACCCGGACCGCCGCCCCAAGCGCCTGTGGACGGCCGAGGGGGAGGGCCCGGCGATCGTCGGCTACGCCGCGGAGAACGAGTCCGCCGAAGCGGAGTGGATCGCCACCACCATCGACCGGCTGCAGGACGAGGACGGGATCCGCCCGGCCGACGTCGCCGTGTTCTACCGGACCAACGCGCAGTCCCGCGCGCTCGAGGAGCGGCTGGTGACGCGCGGCATCCCGTACCGGGTCATCGGCGGCACGCGCTTCTACGACCGCAAGGAGATCAAGGACGCGCTCGCCTACCTGCGGGTGATCGTCAACCCCGACGACGACGTCAACGTGCGCCGCATCCTCAACGAGCCCAAACGGGGCATCGGGGACCGGGCCGAGGGCGCCATCGCCGCGTGGGCCGAGCGCAACCGCTCCACGTTCTCCGCGGCCCTGCGCGACGCCGAGAACGCCCCCGGCATGGCCGCCCGCTCGCTCAAGGCCGTCCGCGGCTTCGTGCAGATGATGGACGACCTCGGCCAGGTCGCCGAGTCCGCCGGCCCGGCCACCGTCCTGGAGGCCGTCCTCGAGCAGTCCGGGATGCTGGCCGCCCTCCGCGAGTCCGAGGACCTGCAGGACGAGTCCCGCGCGGACAACCTCGGCGAGCTCGTCGCCGTCGTCCGCTCCTTCGAGACGACGCACCCGGACGGCACCCTGTCCGACTTCCTCGAGCAGGTGGCGCTCGTGGCGGACGCAGACCAGCTGCCCACGGCCCCGGACGTGGAGGGCGAGGCGCTCGCCGAGCAGCAGGGCCAGGTCACGCTCATGACGCTGCACACCGCCAAGGGCCTCGAGTTCCCCGTGGTGTTCCTGACGGGCATGGAGCACGGGGTGTTCCCGCACGCCCGCTCGATGACGGACGAGAAGGAGCTCGCGGAGGAGCGCCGTCTGGCCTACGTGGGCCTGACGCGCGCCCGCCGTCGCCTGTTCCTGACGCGCGCCGAGGCACGCTCGCTGTGGGGCCAGCACCAGTTCAACCCGCCCAGCCAGTTCCTCGGGGAGATCCCGGAGACGCTCATCGACTGGGAGCGGGAGGGCACCACCCGCTCGGCCGGCTCGTTGAGCCTGACCGGCGCCGGCACCTCGCGCTACGCGGGGCGGTTCGGGGGCGGCCGGCCGGCCTGGCGGTCCCGGGACGACGACGGCGCGCGACCCCAGCGCCTCACCCGCGGGGACGAGCCGGCGGACCTCACGGTGCCCTCCGGCGTGGTGCGCGGGAAGGCGCCGAGCCGGGTGCAGCCGCAGAAGGAGATCGTGGCGCTCAGCCCGGGCGACCGCGTCTCCCACGCCACGTTCGGCGAGGGGCGCGTGGACGCCGTCGCGGGCGCGGGGGACAAGACCGTCGCGACCGTCACCTTCGACGCCACCGGGGCGCAGAAGCGGCTGCTGCTGCGCTACGCCCCGCTGACGAAGGTCGAGGGCTGACGGGACCGGCCCGCCGACCCCCCGGTCGCCCCGGGGCGTGGACTACAGTGAGCCGTGGAACGCCGCCGTCCGCCGCCCCGCCGTGCCCCCGCGCCCGGCCCGGCCACGGAGGGGGCGTCGACGTCGGCCGCGCCCGCGGGTGAGGCCGGCAGACCCTGTCTTCGACCAAGAAGGACACACCACCGTGGACCTGTATGAGTACCAGGCGCGCGATCTGTTCGAGGCGCACGGCGTCCCCGTGCTGGCCGGCATCGTTGCGCAGACCCCGGACGAGGCCAAGGCGGCCGCGGAGAAGATCGGCGGCGTCACCGTCGTCAAGGCGCAGGTGAAGGTCGGCGGCCGCGGCAAGGCCGGCGGCGTGAAGGTCGCCAAGACGGCCGACGAGGCCTACGAGCACGCCAAGGCCATCCTGGGGATGGACATCAAGGGCCACACCGTGCACCAGGTCATGATCGCCCAGGGCGCCGACATCGCCGAGGAGTACTACTTCTCCGTGCTGCTGGACCGCGCCAACCGCACCTACCTGGCCATGTGCTCGGTCGAGGGCGGCATGGAGATCGAGCAGCTCGCCGAGGAGCGCCCCGAGGCCCTCGCCAAGGTGCCCGTCTCCCCGCTGACCGGCATCGACGCCGAGACCGCCCAGAAGATCGTCACCGAGGCGGGCTTCCCCGAGGAGCTGCGCGCCGACGTCGCCGAGGTCATCCAGAAGCTCTGGGAGGTCTTCGAGAAGGAGGACGCCACCCTCGTCGAGGTGAACCCGCTGGTGAAGACCGGCGACGGCACGATCCTCGCCCTGGACGGCAAGGTCTCCCTCGACGACAACGCGGCGTTCCGCCACGAGGACCACGCCGCCCTCGTCGACGAGCGCACCGAGGACCCGCTGGAGGCCAAGGCCAAGGCCAACGGCCTCAACTACGTGAAACTGGACGGCCAGGTCGGCGTGATCGGCAACGGCGCCGGCCTCGTGATGTCCACCCTCGACGTCGTCGCGTACGCCGGCGAGCAGCACGGCGGCGTGAAGCCGGCCAACTTCCTGGACATCGGCGGCGGCGCCAACGCCGAGGTCATGGCCAACGGCCTCGACGTCATCCTGGGCGACGAGCAGGTCAAGTCCGTGTTCGTGAACGTCTTCGGCGGCATCACCGCGTGCGACCAGGTCGCGAACGGCATCGTCAAGGCCCTCGAGATCCTGGGTGACACCGCCACCAAGCCGCTGGTCGTGCGCCTGGACGGCAACGCCGTGGAGGAGGGCCGCCGCATCCTGCAGGAGGCGAACCACCCGCTCGTCACCCTGGCCGCCACCATGGACGAGGGCGCCGACAAGGCCGCCGAGCTCGCCCACTCCGCGAACTGACCGTTCGGAAAGACTGAGGAAACAGCTATGTCGATCTACCTGAACAAGGACTCCAAGGTCATCGTCCAGGGCATCACCGGCGGTGAGGGCACCAAGCACACCCGCCTCATGCTCAAGGCCGGCACGAACATCGTGGGCGGCGTGAACGCCCGCAAGGCCGGCACCACCGTGTCCCACGAGGACAAGGACGGCAACGCCGTCGAGCTGCCCGTCTTCGGCACCGTCAAGGAGGCCATGGAGAAGACCGGTGCGGACGTGTCCGTGGCCTTCGTGCCGCCGGCCTTCGCCAAGGACGCCGCCATCGAGGCCATCGAGGCCGAGATCCCGCTGCTCGTGGTCATCACCGAGGGCATCCCGGTGCAGGACACCGCCGAGTTCTTCGCCCTGTCCCAGTCCAAGACCGGCGAGGACGGCAAGCCGAAGACCCGCATCATCGGCCCGAACTGCCCCGGCGTCATCACCCCGGGCGAGGCCCTGGCGGGCATCACCCCGGCCACCATCACCGGCTCCGGCCCCATCGGCCTCGTGTCCAAGTCCGGCACGCTGACCTACCAGATGATGTACGAGCTGCGTGACTTCGGCTTCTCCACCGCCATCGGCATCGGCGGCGACCCGATCATCGGCACCACCCACATCGACGCCCTCGAGGCGTTCGAGGCCGACCCGGACACCCAGGCCATCGTGATGATCGGCGAGATCGGCGGCGACGCCGAGGAGCGTGCGGCCGAGTTCATCAAGGCCAACGTCACCAAGCCGGTCGTCGGCTACGTGGCCGGCTTCACCGCCCCGGAGGGCAAGACCATGGGCCACGCCGGCGCCATCGTCTCCGGCTCCGCCGGCACCGCGCAGGCCAAGAAGGAGGCCCTCGAGGCCGCGGGCGTGAAGGTCGGCAAGACCCCGTCCGAGACCGCCCAGCTCATGCGGGAGATCCTGCAGGCCCAGGCCTGATCCCGCGGTGGGGGGCGCCGATGCCGGCGCTCCGCACCGGCAGGCGGATGCACCACGGCCCCTGTCCCTCGTCCTGAGGGGCAGGGGCCGTGTGCTGTGCGGGGCGGAGCAGGCGGTGGGCGCCCGTCAGCCCACGTTCGCGCCGAAGAGCAGGCCGAGCACGTACGTCACGGCAGCGGCGCCGAAGCCGATCGCGAGCTGGCGCAGGCCCCGAGCCAGCGGTGAGGAGCCGGACAGCAGCCCGACCACACCGCCGGTGAAGAGCAGGGCCACGCCCACCATCGCCGCCGCCAGGCCCAGGGCCCACAGCCCGGACATGCCGAAGATGTACGGCAGGATCGGGATGAGTGCGCCGGAGGCGAAGAACGCGAAGCTGGACAGGGAGGCGCTCCACGCCGAGCCGATCTCCGCGAAGGAGTCCGAGTGGTCCACCGGCCCCTGGGAGCCGTCGGGACGGGCGGAGAACTGCGGGTTGCAGTCGCACGTGAGATAGCCGAGGCGCTCGAGCGCGCGGTGCTCGGCGTCCTCGGGCGTCATGCCGCGGGCCAGGTAGACGAGCGTGAGCTCGTTGTGGTCCAGGTCCAGGTGCTGGGCCGCCTCGAGGGTGATCTGGGTGGGGGAGGAGGCCTCGAGCAGCTCCCGCTGGGACCGCACCGAGACGTACTCGCCGGCCGCCATGGACAGCGCGCCCGCCAGCAGGCCGGCCACGCCGGTGAACAGCACGACGGACGGCGCCACGCCCGTCGCGCCGATGCCCATCACGAGCGCCAGGTTGGAGACCAGCCCGTCGTTCATGCCGAAGACGGCGGCGCGGAAGTTGCCGGCCAGCTGCTCGCGACCCCGGGCGGCGAGGCCGCGCACGACCTCCTCGTGGATGGCCTCGTCCGCCACCATGCCCTCGGGGGCGTCCTGGTCCTCCGCGTAGGGAGTGTCCGACTCGGCGCGCTGGGCCAGGGCCAGCACGAACACGGAGCCGAAGATCCGCGCGAGCCAGCGCAGCAGGATGCGGTGCAGGGAGGGGCGCGGCGGGTTCTCGGCGTGCTCGCCCAGGAGGGCCCGCCAGTGCTGTTCGTGGCGGCGCTCGGCCTCGGCGAGGCCGAGCAGGATGTCGCGCTCCACGCCGTCCTTGCGAGCGGCGATGTCGCGGTAGATCTGGCCCTCGGCGATCTCGTCGGCGAGGTAGCGGCGCCAGCGTCGGACCTGTTCGCGGGTCGGCTCGGGACGTGCCGCGGGCGTGGCGGTGTGGGCGGGGCTCATGGGGCTCCATCGGATGGGCGGGCGGGGACGGGCGGCGCCGTCGCGGCCGGGCGCGCCCGACCGGCCAGTCTACGCCGTCGCTACCATGGCCGCATGGACGCAGCAGAGACCCCCGACGGCCCCGAGACCGCCGCCCACGACGGCGGCCGGCCGGCCTGGCAGCACCGCCTCCTGGCGGGCGGGGAGGAGCCGGACCCCCGGTTCACGCTCGCCAACGAGCGCACGTTCCTGGCCTGGGTCCGGACGGCGCTGGCGCTGCTGGCCGGCGGGGTCGCGGTGGAGGCGTTCACCGGCGCCCTCTTCGCGCCGCCGGTCCGGGTGGTGCTGAGCACGGTGCTGCTCGTCCTGGCGGCGCTGCTCGCCCTGGGCGCGGGCGCGCGCTGGCTCCGGGTGGAGCGGGCGATGCGCCGCGGCCGTCCGCTGCCGCTGCCGCTGATCGTCCCGGTCCTCGCGGGGGGCGTCGTGCTGGCCGTCGTGGTGCTGCTGGCCGCCGTCGTCCTTCCGCGGGGCTGAGACGATGCGCCTGCATCACGACCCGGGGCTGCAGCCCGAGCGCACCGTGATGAGCTGGGGCCGCACGGTCCTGGCGCTGGGCGTCCTCAGCCTCACGTTCCTGAGGTGGTGGCCGACCGTCGGCGCGTGGGCGTTCGGGCCTGCGGTGGTGGCGGCCGTCGGCGGGGCGGCGGTGCTGGCCACGCAGCGCCGGCGCTACGTGGCGCACGCGGACGGAATCGCGCGGGAGCAGGCCCGGCCGGCCCTGGCGTCGGTGGCCTGCATGGTCGCGCTGGTGGTGGGCTTGGCGGCCCTCGGGATCACCGCCACGCTGCTGCACGCGGCATGATCCGCGGACGACGACGGCGCCCCTCACCTGCGCGGGGCGGGTGAGGGGCGCCGTCGTGCATCCGGAGGCGGACCGCTCAGCGGGCGATCATGCCGTGGGGGTCGATGACGAACTTCTCCAGGGAGCCCTGGTCGAACTCCGCATAGGCCTGCGGTGCCTCGTCCAGGCTGATCACGCGCGGGTTGACCATCTCCGTCAGGTACGGCATCCGATCCCACAGGATCGACATCATCAGCTGGCGGTTGTAGCGCATGACGGGCGCCTGGCCGCCGATGATGTGGGGCGACTTGATCCAGGCCTTGCCGAAGTCCACCGGGAAGGTGCCCTCCTGCTCGGCCTTCGTCTCCGCGATCGGGTCCGGCCCGTAGATGCCGATGATGCCCGTGGCGCCGCCCGGACGGGTGATGTCCAGGACCTGGTTCACGGCGGCGATCGGCTGCATCTCATCGGACGCGGAGCCCAGGCCGTGGGCCTCGGAGCCGACGCAGTCCACCGCGCAGTCCACCATCGGCTCGCCGAGGATGTCGCTCACGGCGTCCTGCAGGTTCTCCGTGGTGGAGAGGTCGATGGTCTCGCAGCCGTGCTTGCGCACCAGCTCCAGTCGCGAGGCGTCCTGGTCGCCCACGATGATGCACGAGGCGCCCAGCAGCCGAGCGGCGGCCGCGGCGCACCGGCCCACGGGGCCGGCACCGGCGATGTAGACGGTGGAGCCGGGCTTGGCGCCGGCCTCCACGAGGCCGTGGAACGCCGTCGGGAGGATGTCCGAGAGCACGGTCAGATCCAGGATCTTCTCCATCGCCTGCTCCTGGTCCGGGAAGCGCAGCAGCTGGAAGTCGGCGTACGGCACGAACAGGTACTCGGCCTGCCCGCCCTGGAAGCCGCCCAGATTGAAGCCGTAGGCGGCGCAGGCCTGGTCCGGGTTGGCGGTCTCGCAGATCTCGGTCCGGCCGGCGCGGCAGTTGCGGCAACGGCCGCAGGCCACGTTGAACGGCACGGAGACGAGGTCGCCCTCCTGCAGGAACTGGACGTCGCTGCCGACCTCCAGCACCTGGCCGGTCATCTCGTGACCCAGCACCATGCCCTCGGGGGCGGGGAAGGACCCGCGGTAGATGTGCAGGTCGCTGCCGCAGATGTTGGTCGCGACGATCTTGAGGATGACACCGTGCGGCGCGGCGGAGCCGTCGGGCATCTCCAGCTTGGGGAAGTCCAGCTCGTCGACGCGCACGTCCTTGATGCCGTGGAATGCCACGGCGCGGTTCTTGGTGGTCATGAGAACTGTTGCCTTTCTGTCTCCAGCGAGGCCCCAGGTGGGGCGAGAGACGGGGCGAACCCGAGGGGGAGTCCCGGTCTCAGGCTGTACGGAGACACTAGGGGCCGGGGGGAGCCCGCGGGAAGGGTCGCCCGCCGCCGCCCGCCGCACCACGTGGCCTCGGCCATCGTGCGGGCGTCGGAGGATCACAGGCCCCGGGAGCGTGGGTCAGACCTGCGCTCGGACCGCGGGGTCGACGCCGTGGCGGGAGCGCACCCGCCAGGCCTCGAGGACCGCGGGGTCGGTGGGCCGGGTCATCAGGCTGAGGAGGACGTACACGACGGCGGAGGCGGCCAGGCCGACGTAGATCGGCTCGTTCGCGAAGACGCCCTCGAAGGGCTCGGCCGCGTTCAGCTCGAGCCAGCCCATGGTGCCGAGGGTGCCCACCGTCCCGACCACCATGGACCACAGGGCCGCCGTGCCGGTGCCGCGCTTCCACACGAGGCCGCCGACGATCGCGACGAACAGGCCGCCCACGAGGATGTCGTACGCGATGGTCAGGGCCGCCACCACGTCCGGGACGACGATCGCCAGCCCCAGCACGACGGCGCCGAGCAGCAGCACCCAGCCGCGGTTCGAGGCGAGCTCCGCCGCGGTCTCCGTGGCCGCGTCCTCGGCGACGGCGCCGTCCTCGGCGGCGGTGGCCTCGCCGCGGAGGATCGGGAGGATGTCGGTGCGCATCACGGTCGAGGCCGCGATGATCGCGCCCGAGGCGGTGGACATCATGGCCGCGACGGCGGCCGCCAGGGCCACGCCGCCCACGCCCACGGGCAGCAGGTTCTGGGCGACCCACGCGAACACGTCGTCCGTGGCGGCGATGTCCGCGGTCACCGTGCGCGCCGCCATGCCGATCACGGCGCCGGCGACGCCGTACACGATGCAGTACAGCCCCGCGGTGGCGCCGCCGATCTGGGCCACGCGCGGGGAGCGGGCCGTGAACACGCGCTGCCAGACGTCCTGGCCGATCAGCAGGCCGAGGGTGTAGATCACGAAGTAGGTGACGATCGACTGCACGCCGATCCCGTCCCAGCTGAAGAACTCGGCGCCCAGGCGCTCCTGCATGGCGCTCCAGCCGCCGGCGTTGGCCAGGGAGAGGGGGAGCATGAGGGCGAACAGGCCGATGGTCATGATGAGGAACTGGGCCATGTCCGCAAGGGTGATGGACCACATGCCGCCGAGCACGGAGTAGGCCAGCACGATGCCGCCGCCCACCAGGACGGACAGCCAGCGGTCCCAGCCGAAGAGCACCACGAAGATCGACGCGTAGGCGCCCGTGGAGGTGGCGGCAAGCATGAGCGTGTAGGCGAGCATCACGAAGGAGGAGGCGTGGGAGGCCCCGCCACGGCCGTACCGCAGGCGGAGCATCTGCGAGACGGTGTAGATCTTCAGACGGGCCAGGATCGGGGCGAACGCCACCGACAGGATGAGCACGCCGACGCCGATGGCGGCCACGAGCCACGCGCCGGACAGCCCGAACTCGTAGCCCAGGCCGACGCCGCCCACGGTGGCGGCGCCGCCGAGCACGACGGCGGCCATGGTGCCGGTGAACAGCACCGGCCCGAGGCGGCGGCCCGCCACGAGGTAGTCCTCCGAGCTGGCGGCGCGGGTCTTGCCCCACCAGCCGAAGGCGAGCATGCCGACCAGGTAGACGGCGACGATGGTCAGGTTGAGGGTCACGGGCGGTCCTTGGAGCGAAGGGATCCGAGGCGCCGGGATGCGGTGCGCCGCGGGCGGGACAGGAGTGATCGGCGTGTTGCCGATCACACGATCCGGGTCTACGGTAAACACATGTTGCTTATCAGACAACATGTCGTCCAGGGTGACGTCGGCGATGTCGCCTGGCCGACGTCGGGAGGAGCGCGATGAAGGCCCTCCCGCTCGAGACCGCGCCGGGCCAGGCGCTGATCGGCCGTCGGCTGCGCGCGCTGCGCGAGGCGCGGCGGCTCACCGTGGCCCAGCTGGCCGAGGCGGCCGGCGTCAGCAAGGGCTTCCTCTCCCGCCTCGAGCGGGACCTGACGAGCCCGTCCGTGAGCACGCTCGTGACCCTGTGCCAGGTGCTCGGCGCGAGCCCGGGCGACGTCCTGGACGCGCCCGAGGTGACGGTCGTGCGCCTCGCCGACGCCCCCGCGGTCAGCCTCGGCGGCGAGGGCATCCGCGAGCGCCTGATCACCCCGCGCGGCAGTCGCGACCTGCAGATCCTGCGCGCTGACATCGCGCCGCACGGCCGCGGGGAGACGGAGCTGTACACCGTGGACTGTCGCGTGGAGGCGGTGCACGTGGTCACCGGCCGCCTCGAGCTGCGGACCACCGAGGCCGTGCACCTGTTGGAGGAGGGGGACACCGTCACCTTCCCCGGCCGCGAGCCTCACTCGTGGGCCAATCCGGACGACCGCCCCGCCGTCGTGCTGTGGACCCTCGTGGGCCACGCGTGAACCGTGCGGCACGCCCGCGCCGGGCAGACCAGACCGACCAAACCGAACCGAACCGCCCAGAGAGGACATCCAGATGCTCGAGATCCCCCGCGTCGAGGACAACGGCCGCCTCGGCCCCGTAAACTCCGCCCTCGTGCCCCGCTACGGAGGCGCCCCCACCTATGCGCTGCTGCCGCGCCTGGACGAGGCGGCCGCGGCCGGCATCGCCCCGGAGATCAAGGTGGTCGGCGTGCCGTTCGACGCCGGCGTCTCCTACCGCCCCGGTGCACGCTTCGGGTCCGGCCACGTGCGGCAGTCCTCGCGGCTGCTGCGCCCGTACAACCCCGCCACGGACACCTCGCCCTTCGCGCAGGCCCAGGTGGTGGACGCCGGGGACATGGCGGTGAACCCGTTCGACATCGGCGAGGCCATCGAGGCGATCCAGCAGGACGCGATGGACCTCACCGAGGACGGCTCCTCGCTCATGACCATCGGCGGCGACCACACCATCGCGCTGCCGCTGCTGCGCGCCGCCTCCGCCCGTGCGGGTGAGCCCGTGGCCCTGCTGCACTTCGACGCCCACCTGGACACGTGGGACACCTACTTCGGGGCCGAGTACACCCACGGCACGCCGTTCCGCCGCGCCGTGGAGGAGGGGATCCTGGACACCGAGGCCATCTCGCATGTGGGCACGCGCGGTCCGCTCTACGGCAAGAAGGACCTCGACGACGACCACCGCATGGGCTTCGGCATCGTCACCTCCTCGGACGTGTTCCGTCAGGGCGTGGACGAGATCGTGGACCAGCTGCGCCAGCGCATCGGGGGTCGGCCGCTCTACATCTCGGTGGACATCGACGTCCTCGACCCCGCGCACGCGCCGGGCACCGGCACCCCCGAGGCCGGCGGCATCACGAGCCGCGAGCTGCTCGAGATCCTGCGTGGGCTGCGCGGGCTCGACATCGTGGGCGCAGACCTGGTGGAGGTGGCCCCGGCCTACGACCACGCCGAGCTGACCGGCGTCGCCGCCTCCCATGTGGCCTATGACCTCATCTCCCTGATGGCCGACCGCCGCGCCACCCGCGCGGCCGCCGGTGAGGAGCCGGGCCGATGACCGACGAGCAGACGACGACGGCGGCCCCGCGGCGCAACGGCGGCGACCTGGCCGTGGAGACGCTCCACGCCCTGGGCGCGCGGACGGTCTTCGGCATCCCGGGCCAGCACGCCCTGGGCCTCTTCGACGCCCTGTCCCGCTCCCCGCTGGAGTTCGTCTCGAACCGCGTGGAGAACAACGCCGCCTTCGCCGCCGACGGGTACGCCCGGGCCACCGGCGAGGTCGGGGTGCTGTTCCTCTCCACCGGCCCCGGCGCGCTCACCTCGCTGGCCGGCCTGCAGGAGGCCTACGCCACGGGCGTGCCGATGCTGGTGATCGCCTCGCAGATCCCGTTGTCCGGGCTCGGCGCCCGGCGCAAGGGCATGCTGCACCAGCTGGACGACCAGAAGGCCTCGGCCCGCAACGTCACCAAGGCCCAGTTCACGGTGCACCACGCCTCGGGCATCCCGTCCGCGATCCAGGACGCGTGGGCCGAGGCCGTCACCGTGCCGCAGGGGCCGGTGTGGGTCGAGATCCCGCAGGACGTGCTGCTCGGCGAGGTGATGGTGCCCCCGGTCGAGGACGCCCTGGCCGTGCCCTACGACCATCCGCCGCGCGCCGAGCTCGTGGCCGAGTCCGTGCGCTGGCTGCGCGGGGCCGGGCGGGTGGCGATCGTGGCCGGCGGCGGTGTGCGCCGCTCCGGCCGGGCCGCGATGGAGAGCCTGCAGGAGGTCGCGGAGCTGCTCCAGGCGCCCGTGGTCTGCTCGCCGGGCGGCAACACCGCCTTCCCGTGGGAGCACCCGCTCAGCCTCGGCGGCTGGGTGGAGGACCGCCTCGTCACGGACCTGCTCGAGGACGCGGAGGTGCTGCTCGTGGTGGGCTCCTCGCTCGGCGAGGTCACCTCGAACTACTTCACGCTCGAGCCGCGCGGCCGCCTCATCCAGGTGGACGCGGAGCCGCGCGTGCTGGAGACCAACCACCCCACGCTGGGTGTGCGCGCCGACGCCGGCCAGGCGCTCGACGCCCTCGCCGCGGCGCTGCGCGAGTCGGGCTCGGTGGCGCAGGACGCCGCCGTCTGGCACGGCCGCACCCCGGCCGAGGTGGTCGCCGACGTCAACGCGCGCATCACCGCCCGGCTCGACGCCCAGGACCTCGGCGTGGAGCGCCGGCTCCTGGCGGACATCCGCGCCGCCGTCCCGTCGACCATGCAGACGTACTGGGACATGACCATCGCCGCCTACTGGGCGTGGAACTGCTGGGACGCGCAGGACGGCGAGTTCCACTCGGCGCAGGGCGCCGGGGGGCTCGGCTACGGGTTCCCGGCCGCGTTCGGCGGCGCGGTGGGCCTGGCACACCAGGGCCGCACCGGGATCGACGGGCGCGTGCTCGCCGTCGCCGGCGACGGCTCGGCGATGTACTCCCTCGCCGAGCTCGCGGCCGCCCGGCAGCACGGTGCGGCGGTGACGTGGCTGATCATCGACGACGGCGGGTACGGCATCCTGCGCGAGTACATGGAGGGCGCGTTCGGCAAGGCCACGGCCACCGAGCTCGACCGGCCGGACTTCCAGGCCCTCGCCGCCTCCTTCGGCGTGCCCGCCGAGACGGTGGGAGTGGAGGACGTGCGCGGCGCGCTCGAGCGCGCGTTCCAGGCGGACGGGCCGAACGTCGTCGTGGTGCAGACCCGCCTGGCGATGTGGGCGCCGAGCCACCTGGGGGAGGCCCCGGAGGTCTGACGCGGCCCGGCGCCGGAATCGCTGACTCGACCCTGAGAGTGTGCGCCACCTTTCCAGGTGCATGTTTCAGCAACGGAGCTGGACCGGCAGGTAGTTGAGACGTCGACCGAGGCGCCGGCGGTCCCGCCCGTGTCAGAAACCGCCCAGGAGATGTCCTGGAACCATCCCGCCGATCTCACGAAAACGTCCGGCATCCGTTGCCATGCTGGCCTCTCGACGCGGTCCGCCACCCGGCGGGCGCCCCACGAGAGGAACTCCATGGCCCCTGGCTCTCGATCCGCTCCCGCCGTCCCTTCCCCCAGGTCTCCGAGGGAGGCGAGGCCCCCGCCGTCACGCCCACCTTCGAGGGCCGGGCCTTCCACCGCCCGGCCGAGGACGTCGAGGACCAGGGCGCCGCCTTCGACGTCGGCACGCTCGTCTCCCGCCGCAACGCGCTGGGCATCTTCGGCGCGGGGGCGGGAGCCCTCGTCCTCGCCGCGTGCGGTGTCCAGGAGGGCGCCTCGTCCTCCTCCGGCTCGACGTCGGCGAGCGCCGGCTCCTCGTCACCCGCGGCCTCCTCCTCGTCGGCGGCGAGCGCCTCGCCGTCCGCCACCCTGACCGAGATGGTCACCGAGAACGCACGCCCGTACCCGGGCGGCGGCTCCAACGGCCCGGACGTGCTCGACGCGTCCGGCATCGAACGTTCCGACCTGACCACGAGCATCGACACGGGCACCGCCGCCGAGGGCGTCCCGCTGAGGGTGACGATGAACGTGATCGACATGGCCAACGGCGACGCCGCCATGACCGGCGCCGCCGTGTACCTCTGGCACGCCGACGCGCAGGGCCGCTACTCGATGTACTCGGACGGCATCACGGAGGAGACCTACCTGCGCGGCGTCCAGGTGGTGGGCGACGACGGCACGGTCACCTTCACCACGGTGTGGCCCGGCTGCTACGACGGCCGGTGGCCCCACCTGCACTTCGAGGTGTTCCCGGACAAGGCGTCCATCACGGACGCGACGAACAACGTCCTCACCTCCCAGATCGCCATGCCCGAGGAGCAGTCCGCGCAGGTCTACGCCACCTCGGCCTACGACGGGTCCACGGAGAACTTCGCCGACGTCAGCCTCGAGACGGACAACGTCTTCTCGGACGGCTACGAGACGCAGCTGCCGCAGATCACGGGCTCCGTGGAGAAGGGCTTCGCCATCACCATCGACGTCCCGATCGACACCACCACTGAGCAGGAGCAGGGCGGGATGGGCGGGCCCGGCGGTGGCCAGCCCCCGGCGGGCGGCGAGGGCGGACAGCCCCCGGCGCAGCCCTGAGCCCGGCGGACGTGGGCTGAGCCGTCCGGCTCAGCCCACGCGTCCTGCCGGCGGCTCAGTCGGTCTGGGACTCGTTGCGCTCGGGGTGCGGGCCGAACACGAAGTGGCGGCCGGACACGCGCTGGACGTCCACGCGGACGTAGAAGTCCTTGAGCGTCGGCACCCACGGTTCGATGCCGAGGGACTCGGCCTCCGCGATCTCCGCCTCCGTGTCCAGGCGGCGCGCGGTGCCGTGCACGAGCACGGACCAGGCCTGGTCGGCCAGGATCCCGTCGGCCTGCACCACGACGCGCGGGTTCACCGTGAGCTCGGCGAGCTTCGAGCCGGGCGCGGTGCGGAAGTAGATGGCGCCGTCGTGGGCCCGCACGTTCACCGGCACGATGTCCGGCCGCCCGTCCACGGCCAGCCCGAGGCGCGCGTGGCCCACGCGGCCCAGCAGTCGCCAGACCTGGTCCTCGTCCAGCACCAGGACGGCCTCGCCGTCCGGGTGCTCGAACATCAGGTGGTCCCCGGGCTCCGCGACCGGATCGGGGCGCTGCATCGACGGGGCGTCGTCGGTGTCATGGTGCTGCTGGGTCATCGGGGCCTCCTGGCATGCCGGGACGGGCGCCGTCGGGCGCGGCGCTGAGATCGGGCTCACATCCACTCTATACATGGTCGGTCGCCCGCGAGGCGACGATGTCACCCAGCACCGCCGCCGTCGTCGGCGCCTCGCGGCCCGGGGCGACGGCGAGCGCGAACGGGCACGTGTGGGCGCGCGGGCCGTCGTCGACGAGCCGGCCCGACGACGGCGCGGCCGGGTCCGGCGTGAGCCACCTGCCCCCGGCGCGGCGCAGGATCAGCTGCCCCGCCGCGACGTCCCAGGGCTTGGTGTCCACGTACAGCGCGGCGTCGGCCCAGCCCGCCGCCGTGTGGGCGAGCTCGAGGGCGCCGGAGACGGTGCGGCGCACGGTCGCGTGGGCGGTCACGAGCCGCCCGAAGCGGCGCAGCGCGTCCTCGCCCTCGCGCGCGAGCGCCTCGCCCGCCGGATAGGAGGTCACGAGGTTCTGGGCGCGCTCGCCGCCGGCCGGCGCCGGCCGGCCGACCTCGGCCAGCGGGCGCTCCGGCCCGTCGCCGCGGGTGAGGTAGGCGCCGTCCGCGTCGGCGGAGAACGCCAGCCGGCCCACGGGGTCCAGCACGACGCCGGCCACCACCTCGCCGTCGACCTCGGCGGCCAGGGACACCGAGAACATCGCGAAGCCGTGCGCGAAGTTGGAGGTGCCGTCGATGGGGTCGACGATCCAGGTCAGTCGGGCGGCCTCACCGGTGCCGGCCTGCGCCCCGAGCTCCTCGCCGAGCACGCCGGAGCCGGGGACCGCCGTCGTGAGCGCGGCGACGAGCCGGGCCTCGGTGCGCCGGTCGTGGACCGTGACCAGGTCGTGGTGCGTGGTCTTGGCCTCGGGCCCGATGGCGGTGGGGGAGCGGAAGGCGGCGGCGAGGTCGTCGGCGACCGCGCGGGCGGCGTCGAGGGCGATCGCGCGCAGCTCGGCGGGGCGAGGCAGGGCGGGGCTCATGCCCCGAGCCTAGGCGGGGGCCCGGACACTCCAGACCGCACGCGAGACAATGGGGCCGACCCCCCCCGAGCAGAGGAGCCGCCATGACCGAGCACCCCCTCCCGACCCCCGACGACGACGCCACCCTCACCGGCCCGCAGACCCCCACGCCCCAGCGCGTGGCCGCCGTGCGTGCGCTGCGCGAGCTGCTCGCCGCCGGCTACGGCACCGAGGCCCGGCCCATCGCCTCCTACGGCGCCCCCGCGCCCGGCACCCTCGGCGGCGTCTACCCGGACTACGACGACCGCGTGTTCCCCGGCCTCGTGGCCGCGCAGGAGCTGGCCGGCATCGACGTCGACTACCTGCGGAACGTGGACCGGGTGAGCGAGGCCGGCATCGCCGAGGCGTCCCTGGCCGACCTCGGCACGCTGTTCACCTACCTGGTGCGCGGCGAGCGGTTCGCGGACGGGCACGTGGCCGCCGCGATCGAGAACGGCAAGGTCGGCCGCATGCTGGACCGCCTGACCGCGCTGGTCCCCGAGACCCGCTGAGAGCGCACGGTGCGGAATACTGGGCGCATGCCCGCAGCCTCCGACGCCCCCACGCCCGCGCCCCGGCGCGGCCGCCTGGCCCCTCTCGGTGACCCCACCCCCGTGGAGAACGTCGCCACCCACCTGCAGGAGGGGTGGAACCGCTGGCACCGCTCCCGTGCGCTGCGTGCCGGCCACGTGCCGACGGTCATGGCGTTCACGGGCTACGGCAGCACCAGCTGGGTGCGGCTCCTCTCCCGCGTGGTGATCGCCTCCGACGAGGAGTTCATGAACGGCCGTCGGCTGTCGAAGGTGGTGGCGGACGGCGTGCGCGGCTGGCGCAACTTCGTGGCCCCGCCCATGGCCTACGCCGAGGTGGAGGTGCAGGTGGGGAACCTGCGCACCACGGTGCGCACGGACCGGATGGGCGTCGTCGACGTCGTGCTGGACGTCGAGCTGGAGCCCGGCTGGCAGACCGCCACCCTCCATGTCGGCGGCCAGGAGGAGCGCGCCGTCATGGACCTGTACATCTGCGAGCCGGGTGCGCGGGTCGGCCTGGTCTCGGACATCGACGACACGGTGGTGGTCACCTCGCTGCCCCGCCCCCTGCTGGCGGCCTGGAACTCGTTCGTGATCGACGAGCACGCCCGCACGCCCACCCCGGGGATCGCCGTGCTGCTGCGCCGGATCGCCGAGCTCGAGCCGAAGGCCCCCGTGCTGTACCTGTCCACGGGCGCGTGGAACGTGGCGCAGACCCTCACCCGCTTCCTGGGCCGCAACCTCTACCCGCTCGGCGCCCTGCTGCTGACCAGCTGGGGGCCCACGAAGGACCGCTGGTTCCGTTCCGGCCAGGAGCACAAGAGGGTCCAGCTCGAGCGCCTCGCCGAGCAGTTCCCGGACATCCAGTGGATCCTGGTGGGCGACGACGGCCAGCACGACCCCGAGATCTACGCCGAGTTCGCGCAGCGCCACCCCGACCGGGTCAAGGCGATCGTCATCCGGCAGCTGACCCCCTCGCAGGCGCTGCTCGCGGGCGGTCGGGCGGAGGACACCCGCCGTTCCACCCCGGGCATCCCGTGGTGCTACGGCCCGGACGGGGCCACGCTGTCCAATCAGCTCGAGGACCTGGGCATCCTGCCCGTCGAGTTCGTGGACGTGCAGCCCGAGGCCTGGCGCGAGGACATCCTCGGCGACGACGAGGCGCCGGCGACCCTCGACGCCGCGGCGCAGCGCGACGGTCGGTCCGCGGACGAGGAGGCCGCCCGATGACCGCCTCGCGCTCCGTCGAGGTCCGCATCCCGCTGCGCTGGGCGGACATGGACGCCTACGGCCATGTGAACAACATCGCCGTGGTGCAGCTGCTGGAAGAGGCGCGCGTGGCGGCCTTCGGCGTGCCCGCGAACACCGGCGCCGGTGGCGGGCAGGCCCCGCCGATCGACCTGCTCGAGGGGGTGGCCCCCGGTGTGCGG
>NZ_JXSP01000052.1:0-1061 GCF_000946635.1 Micrococcus sp. MS-ASIII-49 | reverse complement strand
GGGGGGGGGGGGGGGCCGCCCCCGCCGATCGACCTGCTCGAGGGGGTGGCCCCCGGTGTGCGGACGTTCATCTCCGAGCACACCGTGAAGTACCGGGCCCAGATGCCCTACCGCCCCGTGCCACTGCGCGTGGTGGTGAGCGTGGACGCCGTGAAGGCCGCCTCGGTGCACGTGGGCTACGCCCTGCACGACGGCGTCGACGACACCCTCTGCGCCACCGCGACGTCCGTCATGGTGTTCGTCGACGGGCAGACGGGCCGCCCCGTGCGCATCAGCCCCGAGCAGCGGGCGGCCCTGGCCGGCTGAGGTGGGCCGAGGTGGGCTGCTGACCGCCCGACAGCCGCCCAGCGACATCACCGCCGTGCAGCACGGCTGCGATGTCGCAGAGCGGAGGTCGACCGCTCGGGCTCGCCGAGTCGGGACCGGGCCCGTGGGACGGCCGTGGATCAGACCGAGCGGGGGACGCCCGCGGCGGTGAGGATCCGCGCCAGCCGGTCTGGCCGCAGGAGGTCTCCCCACGTCCAATGCGCGCCCGCCCGGGTGACCAGCTGCAGGGCCACCTCCCGTTCCTTCTCCCGGCGGATGCTGGCGCGGCGGGCCGTGTCGTCACCGTCGAAGAACGACAGGTCGTACTTGCCCAGCCCGTCGAACTCCCCGTACACCCGCACCTGCTCCCACCAGAAGTCCGTGCGGGCCACCTCGCGTCCGTTCGCATCCCGGTGGCGATGCTGCAGCGCCGTGGGCGGGACGAAGCCGAGCTCGTGGATGCTGGCCCGGCTGTAGGACTCGCCGGCGGATTCCGCCCGCGCGTCCGCGAAGTGCCAGGCCCGCTCGAATCGGCGGAGGGCGGCCGCGGATTTGAGTCGGCTCTCCGCCTGCCTCGCCCAGCGTGCGGCCTCCTCGGGCCGGGCTCGGACGAGCGCGTCCAGCGGGGCCACGGCGTCGCGGAACGGGGTGGCCGCCCCCAGCACCAGCAGCACCGTGGGCAGCGGATCCGCCAGGACGGTTCCCAGGCTCTGCCCGTCCGACAGGACGGCCTCGACCGGCTGAGGCGCGGCGGG
>NZ_JXSP01000051.1:0-18827 GCF_000946635.1 Micrococcus sp. MS-ASIII-49 | reverse complement strand
GGCGCGGCGGGACGGGAAGCCGGCGATCGTGGGCCACCACGGAGGGGGCGAAGGGACGGCGGGTCAGCGGACCGGCGCCGTGATGCCCGGGCGAGGGGGCGCGCAGCTCGAGCACGGGCGGCTCGACGGCCGGCCCCAGACCGTGCAACCGGGCCGCGGTCAGGCCCGTGAACACCGTCGCGGGGCGGGCGATCGAGAGGGCGACGGCGGACACGACCGCCCTGTCCCACGGACGCAGCGCGGCCCAGTCGCTGACGCTGATGTAGACGCGCGGGCAGAGCCGCACGAGGACCCCGCGGGTCCAGGCGCGTTCGAGACGGCGCCGCGCCGCCCCGTCGTGAGGGTCCGCCGCGCTGAGCAGGGGCCCGCGTCCCGGGAGCAGCGCACGCGAGTGGTCGGAGAGCAGGGTCATGCGGCCCAGTCTCGTGGGCCCGTCGGGGGCGCGACGGGTCGGCCGCGCCGGCGGTGGAGGGCACCCGACGTCGGGGGGCCTGTGCAGGAGCCGGGCGCCCTTGAGCGACCGCCGCCCTGCGACATCACCGCGCGTCAGAACGGCGGTGATGTCGCAGGGCGGCGGAGGATCACGGAAGGGACAGGGCCGGGCCTCAGACCACGCCCTGGGCGATCATCGCGTCGGCGACCTTGATGAACCCGGCGATGTTCGCCCCCGCCACGTAGTTGCCGGGCGTGCCGTACTCCTCGGCGGTCTCCACGCAGCGGTCGTGGATGTCGCGCATGATCTGCTCGAGCCGGTCGTGGGTGTAGTCGAAGCTCCACGAGTCCCGCGAGGCGTTCTGCTGCATCTCCAGCGCCGACGTCGCCACGCCGCCCGCGTTGGCGGCCTTGCCCGGGCCGAACAGCGTCCCGGAGTCGACGAACAGGTGGGCGGCCGCCTCGGTGCAGGGCATGTTCGCGCCCTCGGCCACGGCCTTCACCCCGTTCTTCAGCAGGGTCCGCGCGGCGGACTCGTCGAGCTCGTTCTGGGTGGCACACGGCAGGGCCACGGTGCCCTCGACGTCCCAGACGCTGCCGCCGGTCACGTAGCGGGACCGCCCGCCGCGGCGCTCGGCGTACTCGGAGATGCGGGCACGCTCGACCTCCTTGATCTGCTTGAGCAGGTCCAGGTCGAGGCCGTCCGGGTCCACGATGTAGCCCGAGGAGTCGGACGCGGTGAGCACGGTGGCCCCGAGCGCGGCGGCCTTCTCCGCGGCGTAGATGGCCACGTTGCCGGAGCCGGAGATCAGCACCTGCTGACCGTCCATGGATTCGCCGCGCGTGCGCAGCATGGAGTCGACGAACATCACGGCGCCGTAGCCGGTGGCCTCAGTGCGGACCAGCGAGCCGCCCCACGTCAGGCCCTTGCCGGTGAGGGCGCCGGCCTCGAAGCGGTTGGTCAGTCGCTTGTACTGGCCGAACATGTAGCCGATCTCGCGGGCGCCCACGCCGATGTCACCGGCCGGCACGTCCGTGTGCTCACCGATGTGGCGATGCAGCTCCGTCATGAAGGACTGGCAGAACCGCATGATCTCGCGGTCGGACTTGCCGGCGGGGTCGAAGTCCGAGCCGCCCTTGCCGCCGCCGATCGGCATGCCGGTGAGCGAGTTCTTGAAGATCTGCTCGAAGCCCAGGAACTTGACGATCCCGAGGTACACGGAGGGGTGGAAGCGCAGCCCGCCCTTGTACGGGCCGAGCGCCGAGTTGAACTCCACGCGGAACCCGCGGTTGACCTGCACGACGCCGGCGTCGTCGATCCACGGGACGCGGAAGATGATCTGGCGCTCCGGCTCGCAGAGGCGGTGCATGACCCCGGCCTCGACGTACTGGGGGTGGCGCTGCACCACCGGCCCCAGCGCCTCGAACACCTCGGACACCGCCTGGTGGAACTCGGCCTCGCCGGGGTTGCGCGCGAACACTTCGTCGCGCAGGGTCTCCAGAGACTCATTCATGGTGTCCTCCTCGGACGTCGGGGTAGAGACGCCCCGCGGTGCCCCCGCCGTGGCGCGCCGCGGTCGGAGGAGGCCGCGGTGCCTGACGCCCATCCTGACAGGGAGTGCGCTCTGTTGCCGAAATGAGACGCGGGCCACCCCGGGCCCCGCGTTCGGCTCAGCGCGGCGGCGCCGCCTCGGTGTCGATGCTGGCCTGCTGGCTCTCGCTGTAGCGCGGGCCCGCCACGGTCGCGTCGTTGACGAGGTCGTCCAGCCGGGCGACGTCGGCCGGGGTCAGCCGCACCTCGTGCGCGCCCCGGTCCTCGAGCCAGTGCTCCCACGAGGTGGTGCCCGGGATCGCCAGGACGTCCTTGCCCTGGGCCAGGACCCAGGCGACGGCGAGCCCCGCCGTGCTCGTCCCGAGCCGGACGGCCTCGGCCGAGAGCGCCTCGCGCAGCGTCAGGTTGGCCTCGTAGTGGCCCTCGGCGAAGCGGGGCAGCCGGTGCCGCAGATCTCCCGCGTCCAGCCCGCCCAGCCGCGGCGGCGCGTCCGTGAGCAGGCCGCGGCTGACGGGGGAGAAGGCCACGAAGGCGGTCCCATGGCGGCGGCACGCCTCGAGCACGCCCCACTCGGGGTTGCGGGTGGCGAGGGAGTACTCGGACTGCACGGCCGCGATCGGGTGGACGGCCACGGCCCGGGTCAGGGTGACGGCCGAGACCTCGGACAGGCCGATCGCCCCGATCTTGCCCTCCGTGACGGCCTCTGCGAGCGCCCCCACGGACTCCTCGACGGGGACCTCCGGGTCCAGCCGGTGCAGGTAGTACAGGTCGATCCGGTCCTGGCCGAGCCGGCTCAGGGAGGCGTCCACGTGCGCGCGCAGCGTCTCCGGGCGGCCGTCGATCCGCCGCTGCCCGTCCCGCACGAGCCCGCCCTTGGAGGCGAGCAGCACGCGCTCGCGGACGCCCGACCCCGCCCGGGCGAGCGCGCGCCCCACGAGCTCCTCACTGCGGCCGCCGCCGTAGAGGGTGGCGGTGTCCAGGTGGTCGGTGCCGTCCTCCAGCACGCGGGTGAGCAGGTCGACGGCGGCGTCGTCGTCGAGGAATCCGGAGTAGCCGTGCACGATGTTCATGCATCCGAGGCCGACGGGGTGCACGTCCTTGCCGGCGAGGCGGCGGGGCTCGGCGGGATCGGGCAGGGGGCCAGGCTCGGCGGGGCGGGCATGCGGGGTGGCGTCCATGCCCGCCACCCTAGCCACGACTCCGGACACGACACCCGGGCGCCCGTCCGGCGTCCGGCCCGTCGTCCGCCCCGGGGTTCAGCCGAACACGCGCGCGGCCAGCAGCGCCGGCGCCGTCAGCAGCCGGCGGGCCAGCTCCACGCGGCGGCGCTCCTGCACCGCGATCGCCTTCTCGTAGTAGCCCATGAGCTGCTCGCACAGCACCGGCCAGGTCCGGCCCTGCACCGACGCCCACGCCGCGTCGGCGAACGCGGCCCGCTTGACGTCGTCGTACACGAGGTCCGCGACGTGGCGGCGCAGCTCGTCCAGCTCGCCGGGCGGGTAGAGCCAGCCGGTGCGGGAGGCGTCCACGATGTCGAGGGGGCCGCCGCGGCCGACGGCGACGACGGGCACGCCCGAGGCCATCGCCTCCTGCAGCGTCTGGCCGAAGGTGTCGGACTCGCCGGGGTGCACGAACAGGTCCAGGCTGGCCACGTGGCGCGCGAGGTCCTCGCCCCCCTGGAAGCCGGCGAAGTGCGCGCCGGGCAGCTCCCGCTCGAGCTGTTCGCGCAGCGGCCCGGAGCCGATGACCACGAGGCGGGTGCCCGGCAGGTCCGAGAGCACCCGCAGGTCCCCGACCTGCTTCTCGTGCGCCAGCCGCCCCACGAAGCCCACGAGCTTCTCGCCGTTCGGGGCGAGCTCGGCGCGCAGCGCCTCGTCCCGCTTGGCGGGATGGAATCGGCGGGAGTCGACGCCGCGGCCCCACAGGTGCACGCGTCGCACCCCCTGGCGGTGCAGCTGCCGGACGGTGAACGACGACGGCGCGAGCGTCAGCGTGGCCATGTTGTGCAGGCGCGCCACGTGGCTCCACAGGACGTCCTCCAGCCACGGGGCGCCGTACCGGGCCGCGTAGCCGGGGACCTCGGTCTGGTAGACGGCCACGGAGGGGATGCCGAGCTCCTCGGCCGCCTGCACCGCGCGCCAGCCCAGCACGAAGGGGGAGGCGATGTGCACCACGTCCGGGGCGAAGTCGGCGAGCATGCCGCGCAGCCGGCCCACCGTGCCGGCGGCCACCCGCACGGAGGTGTACCCGGTCAGGGGCACGGAGGGCAGGGTGCGCACGGGGAAGCCCTCGACCTCGCGGGGGGCCTCACCGGCGCCCGCGCGTTGGGTCCACCCGGCGGACCACGAGGCGGCCGGGGCGACCACCATCGCCTCGTCGCCCCGTTCCCGCAGGTGCCGCAGCACCTGGAGGATGGAGTTGGTGACCCCGTTCATATGGGGCAGGAACGATTCGGCGACCACGACGACACGCACGTGGCCGACGCTAAGGACCCCGGACCACGGCCGGGACACCCGCCGACGACGGCCCGGTGACCCCGCGGTGAACTCTCGGGGCGCGTGACGGTCGTCGCACCGGCCCGCGCGGCCCGCCCCCGTCCAGGCGCCGCCTGGAGTCGGGTGGCACCATGGACGGGTGAGTTCCCGCCCCGCTGCGCCCCGTCTGTTGCGCCCCGTCCCCCTGCCGCTGTGGCTGCAGGGGGTGGTCGAGGCGCTCGTCACGGCGATGATCAGCCTGCTGGCGGTCATGGTCCCCACCCTCGCGGTGTGGGCCACGGGCGGGTTCGAGCGGCCGACCATCGAGGGCGCCGTCCAGGTGGGCGGCGTCCTGTGGCTGGCCCTGCACGCGGTGCCCGTCACCGTGGCCACGGCCATGCCCACCGCGCCGGATCACCTCATCACCGGCACGGCGTGGCTCGTGCCGTGGGGCCTGACCCTGGTCCCGCTCGCGCTGTCCTGGCGGGCCGGCCGGCGCCTGGCCCGCGCGTCCTACCGGGACCAGGCGTGGCAGGCCTTCGTGGGCGCGGTGGGGGCCTACGCCCTGGTGGGGCTGGCCGTGGCGTTCCTGCCCGGCACGGACGAGCTGACGGCCCACCCCGCCCCGGCGGCGCTGCTGCCCGCCCTGCTCTTCGGCGTCGCCGCCCTCGCGGGGGCGCGGCGCGAGGCCGGCACCTGGGCGCACCTGATCGGCCTGGACCTCACGGAGCGGATCTCGCGGCGCTCGCAGTACGAACGCTGGGCCGGCTCGTACGCGTGGTCCGTGGTGCGCGCCGCGGCCGTCGCCGTGCTCGCCCTGACGGGCCTGAACGCGCTGCTCGTGGCGGGGCGGCTGGCCGTCGAGTGGGCCGCCGTCGTCACCGTGGCCCAGGCGATCGGGGGCGGCCCGCTGGGCGGCCTGCTGGTGGCGCTGCTGCAGATCGGCTGGCTGCCCACGTTCACCGCGTGGTCGATCGCGTGGACGGCGGGCCCGGGGTTCTCCGTGGGCGCGGACAGCCTCTACTCCGTGTTCGGCGCGACGCCGGCCACCGCGCCTGCCCTCCCGGTGCTGGGTGCGCTGCCCGTGACGTGGTCGCCGTGGCAGCTGCTCCTGCTGGCCGTGCCGATCGGCGCCGGCGCCGTGGCCGGCGTGTGGCTGCTGCGGGAGGGGGAGAACCACCTCGACGACTGGCTGCACACCCGTCACGGCAGCCGCGCGGTGTCCCTGACGCTGTCCACGCTGGCCCTGGCCGTGCTCACCGGACTGCTCGCCGGGCTGCTGCTGCTCGTGCCGCTGGCCCTCACCTCCGGGACGCTCGGGCTCGGCACGCTGACGGACATCGGCCCCCACGTCTGGGCGGTGTCCGCCGCCGTCGCCGGGTGGGTCGCGCTGGGCTGCGCGGCCGGCTACCTCACCGCCCTGGCCGTGGCCGGGCACCGGGACGGGACGACGACGGTGCCGCGGTCCGGCGACCGCGCCTCGGGCCTGCGCGACCGGCCGTCCCCGCGCCGGGCGCGGGACTGACGCCCGCGGCTCAGGGCCGCAGCTGGGGCACCCCCGTGCGCTCCTCCACCTGACGGGTGAACTCGTCCGCGCACGCCTGCTGCGCCCGCACGGTGAGCGCGGAGGCGCCGCACTGCTCGAGCTGGACCGTCGCGTCCCACGCGAGCAGCGGCAGCGCCGCCGTCGTCATGCCCATCAGCGCCATCGCCATGCCGGCGGACGCCACCGCGCGGGGCAGCCCCGAGCGCTCGGCGCCGCGGCTCGTGACCCACACGCGCACGCCGAGCACGAGGGCGACCAGCCCCAGCGCGAGGGCGATCAGCTTCCACGGCAGCACGAGGGAGAAGGAGAGCAGCATCCCCAGCAGCGCCACGGACTGCCACAGCAGGGCACGGCCGGTGCGGACGCGGCCGGGGTCCGGGGCGCCCTGCGGCGGGCGGGGCGGGGAGGAGGGAACGGGGGCGGACACCCCCTCACCCTACGATGGGCGCATGCGCATCGTTGCCCTCGTCTCCGGTTCCGGCACCAACCTGCAGGCCGTCCTCGACGCCGTCGCCTCCGGCGCCCTGGACGTGGAGATCGCCGCGGTGGGCGCCGACGTCGCCGACGCCGGCGGCCTGGAGCGTGCCCGCGCCCACGGGATCGAGACGTTCGTGGTGTCCCCGAAGGACCACGCGGACCGGCGCGCGTGGGACGAGGCGCTTGCGGACGCCGTCGCCGCCTACGCGCCGGACTGGGTCGTGTGCTCCGGGTTCATGCGGATCCTGGGCGCCCCGCTGCTCGAGCGGTTCGACGGCCGCATCCTCAACACCCACCCGGCCCTGCTGCCCTCCTTCCCGGGGGCCCACGGCGTCCGGGACGCGCTGGCGCACGGGGTGAAGGTCACCGGCTGCACCGTGCACGTGGTGGACGCGGGCGTGGACACCGGCCCGATCCTCGCCCAGGCCGCGGTGCCCGTGCTGGACACGGACACCGAGGCCGAGCTGCACGAGCGCATCAAGGTCCAGGAGCGGGCCCTGCTGCTGCGCGTGCTCGGCGAGCTCAGTCGGCGCTGACCTCGAGGGCGCGGCCGCGGGTCTCCGGGGCCAGCGCCAGCATCGCCGCGCAGGCCAGGACCACGAGCCCGCCGGTGACGGCGAACGCCGCCGGCAGCCCGAGGGCGGGGACCAGCGTGCCCACGAAGAGCAGCGGGCCCAGGCCCGCGCCCACCCGCGAGGCCGCCGACGCCCAGCCGAAGCCGGAGGCGCGCAGCGTCGTCGGGTACAGCTCGGAGACGTACGTGTAGAGCACCGGGATCGCGACCTGCACCACGAAGCCGAACGCCAGCACGAGCGGCAGCACCGCGGCGGGCACGTCCAGCACGCTCGCCAGCCAGACGGTCAGGGCGCTCGCGACGACGGCGCTGACGGCCAGCAGCCAGCGGCGGCCGGTGACCTCGATCAACACGGTGGCCACGACCACGCCGAGCAGGCCGGCCGCGGCCATGCCGGAGGTCATGATGAAGGCGCGGCCCTCCGCGTAGCCGGCGTCGATGAGGAACGACGGCAGCCACTGCAGCGCGATGTAGTAGACGAGCATGATGGCCACGAACAGGGCCCAGGCGACCGCGGTGATTCGCGGGGAGAACCGCCAGACCGCGGCGAGCTGCGCGCCGACGCCGCCGGAGCGGGCCGGCTCGGCCGGGGGCATCGTGTAGGGCCGGCGGGGCGCGCCGGTGGCCGCCACCATGCGGTCGATGACGGCGCGGGCCTGTGCCTCGCGGCCCCGGCTCATCAGGAACAGCGGGGACTCGGGGATGCCCAGGCGCACGACGAACACGAGCAGGGCCGGCAGGACCATGGCCAGCAGGGGCAGGCGCCAGTCGCCCCACGTGCCCACGAGCCAGGCGGAGACGAGGCCGCACAGCGCGGCGCCGACGGGCCACCAGCCGTCCATCGCGGCCAGGACGCGGCCGCGCAGCCGGCGCGGGGTGAACTCGCCCACGAGCGCGTAGTCCACGGGGATCGTGCCGCCCAGGCCCATGCCGGCCACGAAGCGGAACAGCGCGAACCACAGCAGGGAGTCGGTCAGCGCGCCCGCGATCGTGAACACGGAGAAGATCGCGAGCGTCCACGCGAACGCCGCCTTGCGGCCGATGCGGTCCGCGATGGTGCCCCACAGGAACGCGCCCACGGCCATGCCGATGAGGTTGGCGGTGCCGATCCACGCGGCGTCGGCCTTGTCCAGGGCCCACTCCTCGCGCAGCAGCGGGATCATCACGCCGTTGAGCGTGACGTCCCACGCGTCGAACATGAAGCCCAGGCCGCCGATCAGGAAGATGCGGCCCTGGACGGACCAGCGCCACGGCAGCTCCTGGACGACCGCCTCACCGGTGGGCAGGGCGGCGTCGGGGGCGACGACGTCGGGCGCGGGCCCGGGGTGCGCGCCGTCGGCGCTGGGGCGGGGCGGGGTGGCGGAGGACATGGTCGGCTCCCGTTCGTCGGGTGGAGTGGGGGGCGGTCCGTCACGCGGACGCCTGGGCCATTATGCGGCCCGGCCTATGCTGGAGGACACCCGGACCCCCTCGAAGGAGCGCCCCCTCGTGACCTCTGCCCAGCCCATCCCCACCGTCCTGGACACGGTGCCCCTGAAGCGGGCCCTGATCTCCGTGTACGACAAGACCGGCCTCGAGGAGCTCGCCACCGGGCTCCACGCCGCGGGCGTGCAGATCGTCTCGACCGGCTCCACCGCCCAGCGCATCGCCGCCGCCGGTGTGCCCGTCACCGAGGTCGCCGAGGTCACCGGGTTCCAGGAGTGCCTGGACGGCCGCGTGAAGACGCTGCACCCGCGCGTGCACGCGGGCATTCTGGCCGACCGTCGTCGCGAGGACCACGTGACCCAGCTGCGCGAGCTCGAGGTGGAGCCGTTCGACCTCGTCGTCGTGAACCTCTACCCGTTCGTGGACACCGTGAACTCGGGCGCCGCGGAGGACGCCGTCGTCGAGCAGATCGACATCGGCGGGCCGTCCATGGTGCGCGCGGCCGCGAAGAACCACGCGTCCGTGGCGATCGTCGTGGACCCGGCCCGCTACGGCGAGGTCGTCCAGGCCGCCCAGTCCGGCGGCTTCGACCTGCGCGCCCGCCGGCGCCTGGCCGCCCTGGCCTTCGCCCACACCGCGGCGTACGACAACGCCGTGGCCGCCTGGACCGCCGCCCACTTCGGCGAGGACACGCACGCCGACGAGATCCCCGTGTTCCCGCCCTACGCCGGCTTCTCCCTCGAGCGCGCGCAGATCCTGCGCTACGGCGAGAACCCGCACCAGCCCGCGGCGCTGTACCTGGACTCCTCGGCGGCCCCCGGCATCGCGCAGGCCGAGCTGCTGCACGGCAAGCCGATGAGCTACAACAACTACGTGGACGCCGACGCCGCGGTGCGCGCCGCCTTCGACCACCCGGTCCCGGCCGTGGCGATCGTCAAGCACGCCAACCCGTGCGGCGTGGCCGTCACGGACGCGGGCACGGACATCGCGCAGGCGCACGCCAAGGCCCACGCGTGCGACCCGGTCTCCGCGTTCGGCGGCGTGATCGCGGCCAACCGCCCCGTCACCGCCGCCATGGCCGCCCAGGTGAAGGACGTGTTCACGGAGGTCGTCGTGGCCCCGGCGTTCGAGCCCGAGGCCCTGGAGATCCTCTCGGCCAAGAAGAACCTGCGCCTGCTGAGCCTGCCCGAGGGCTTCCTGCGGGACGCGGTGGAGGCCAAGCAGGTCTCCGGCGGCATGCTGCTGCAGATCGCGGACGCGGTGGACGCGGACGGCGACGACCCGGCCACCTGGACCCTCGCCGCCGGCCCGGCCGCCGACGACGCCGTCCTGGCCGACCTGGCCTTCGCGTGGCGCGCCGTGCGCGCGGCCAAGTCCAACGCCGTGCTGCTGGCCCACGACGGCGCCACGGTGGGCGTGGGCATGGGCCAGGTCAACCGCCTCGACTCCTGCCGCCTGGCCGTCGAGCGCGCCAACACCCTGGGCGCCGCGCAGACCGGCGGGCAGGACGTGAGCAGCGCCGGCGGCGCGGAGAACGTCTCCGGGGAGGGCGCCCCCGAGCGTGCCCGCGGGTCCGTGGCCGCCTCGGACGCGTTCTTCCCGTTCGCGGACGGGCTGCAGATCCTCATCGACGCCGGCGTGAAGGCCGTCGTCCAGCCGGGCGGCTCCGTCCGGGACGAGGAGGTCGTGGCCGCGGCCGAGGCCGCCGGCGTGACCCTGTACCTGACCGGGGCGCGCCACTTCTTCCACGGCTGAGCGCGGCGCGCCGCTGCCGGACGGGGGCCCGGACCGGGCCCCCGCGACCCCCAGGAGGTGACGAGGCGATGACCCGCCGCGAGGTCGAGAGCGTCGAGGACCGCATCCGCGAGCACCTGCGCAGGGACGACCTCGACAGCGCGGTCGAGCTGCTGCGCGCGCTGTCCCCGGGCGACGCGCTCGAACTGCTCGACCGCTCCGAGCCGCGCATGGTCCCCGTGCTGTTCCGGCTCCTGGACAAGTCGACGGCGGTCCACGTCTTCGCGGCGATGGAGACGGGCCAGCAGTCCGACCTGGTGCGCCAGCTCCAGGACGGTCAGGTCCAGGACCTCTTCGCCGAGCTGCGGGTCTTGGGCCAGGCCCGGCTGCTCGACGAGATGCCGGCCACCGTGGCCCGGAAGATGCTCGCCGGGCTCGACGCCGAGGCGCGCGGCGAGGTCGGTCGGCTCCTGGGCTACCCGGCGGACTCGGTGGGCCGCCGGCTGCGCATGGCGCCGGTGCGTCTGCGCGAGGACTGGACCGTGGCCGTGGCCCTGGAGAACCTCCGGGACCACGGCGGCCGGGAGCAGGCCGCCATCGTCTCCGTGCCGGTGGTGAGCCCGCAGGCGCGCCTGACCGGCGTCGTGGACGTCTCCGTCCTGGTCACACAGCCGCTCGATGCGCGAGTCTCGGAGATCATGCGGGAACCGGTGTCCGCGGTCGCCACCGAGGACGCCGAGGAGGTGGCCCGGCTCTGTGCGGACCGCCGCCTGTGGACGGTCCCCGTGACGGACTCGGAGGGGCGCCTGATCGGCGTGTTCACCGTGGCCGACGCCCTCGAGGTCCTCGACGAGGAGTCGACGGAGGACGCGGCGCGCGCCGGTGGTGTGGAGCCCCTCGGCCGGCCCTATTTGGCGACCTCCGTGCTGGCGCTGATGCGCTCGCGCATCACGTGGCTGCTCGTGCTCGCGGTCGGCGCCACCCTCACCGTGCAGGTGCTCGGCGTCTTCGAGGACACGCTCGAGGAGATGGTCGTCCTCTCCCTGTTCATCCCGCTGATCATCGGCACCGGCGGCAACACGGGCAACCAGGCGGCCACCACGGTCACCCGGGCGCTCGCCCTCGACGACGTCCGGCCCCGCGACGCGCCGCGCGTGATGGTCCGCGAGCTGCGTGTCGGCATGGCCCTGGGCGGGTGCATCGGCCTGCTGGGCCTCGTGATCGCCGGGCTCGTGTTCTCGTGGCCCGTCGGTCTCGTGATCGGGGCGACGCTGTTCACCGTGTGCTCCTTCGCCGCCACCGTCGGCGGTCTCATGCCGTTGGCGGCCCGCACGATCGGCGCCGACCCCGCCGTGTTCTCGAACCCGTTCATCTCGACGCTCGTGGACGCCCTCGGCCTGGTCGTCTCCTTCTTCATCGCCCAGGCCGTGCGGGGCACCTGAGCCGGTCACGATCCACGCCGCCGTCGTCGGGGGGCGCCCCCGCCGACCCGACGCCCCCCTGGTACCCGGGCGACCCCGCCCGGCCCGGCGAGGGCACCGGCGACGGCCGGGGACGCTGACGCCGAGCCACACACGGTGTGGCGCGTCCGAGGCGCCGGGTAGATTGGCGGGGAGTCACCCGTTCCCTGCCGACGAGGGCCGCGTCTCGAGTGCGGCCAGAAGGAGAGATCATCCGCATGTCGAAGATCATCTACACGCTCACGGACGAGGCCCCCATGCTGGCCACCGCGTCGCTGCTGCCGATCGTGCGTGCCTACGCGGGCACCGCCGGCGTGGAGCTGGAGACCCGTGACATCTCGCTGGCCGGCCGCATCCTCGCCGCGTTCAAGGACGTCCTGCCCGAGGACCAGCGCACCGCGGACGCCCTCGCCGAGCTCGGCGAGCTCGTGAAGTCCCCCGAGGCGAACGTCATCAAGCTGCCGAACATCTCCGCCTCCGTGCCGCAGCTGCGCGCCGCGATCAAGGAGCTGCAGGCGGACGGCTACGCGCTGCCGGAGTACCCGGACGAGCCGAAGACCGACGAGGAGAAGGACGCGAAGGCGCGCTACGACTCGGTCAAGGGCTCCGCCGTGAACCCGGTGCTGCGCGAGGGCAACTCGGACCGCCGCGCCCCGAAGGCCGTGAAGGCGTACGCCAAGCGCTTCCCCCACTCGATGGGCGAGTGGACCCCGGACTCCAAGACCGCCGTCGCCACCATGGGCGCGGACGACTTCCGCGCCAATGAGCAGTCCGTGACCCTGCCGGCCGCCGACGTGCTGACGATCGAGTTCACCGACGAGGACGGCAAGACCACCGTGCTCAAGGAGGGCCTGAAGGTCCTCAAGGGCGAGGTCGTGGACGGCACGTTCATGTCCGCCAAGGCCCTGGACGCGTTCCTCGCCGAGCAGGTCAAGCGCGCCAAGGAGGAGGGCATCCTCTTCTCCGCGCACCTGAAGGCCACCATGATGAAGGTCTCCGACCCGGTGATCTTCGGCCACGTCGTGAAGGCCTACTTCTCCGAGCTGTTCGAGAAGTACGGCGAGCAGCTGGCCGCCGCCGGCCTGTCCGCGAACAACGGCCTCGCCGCGATCGAGGGCGGCCTGGACAAGCTCGACGCCGAGACCGCCGAGGGTGTGCGCGCCGCCATCGCCGCCGCCTACGAGAACGGCCCGGACGTGGCCATGGTGAACTCCGCCAAGGGCATCACCAACCTCCACGTGCCCTCCGACGTGATCGTGGACGCCTCCATGCCCGCCATGATCCGCAACTCCGGCCGCATGTGGAACAAGCACGACCAGACCCAGGACACCCTGGCCGTCATCCCGGACTCCTCCTACGCCGGCGTCTTCCAGGCCGTGATCGACGACTGCAAGGCCAACGGCGCCTACGACCCCACCACCATGGGCACCGTCCCGAACGTGGGCCTCATGGCGCAGAAGGCCGAGGAGTACGGCTCGCACGACAAGACGTTCATCATGGACGCCGCGGGCACCGTGGCCGTGAAGAACTCCGCCGGGGAGACCCTGCTCTCCCACGACGTCGAGGCCGGCGACATCTGGCGCGCCTGCCAGACCAAGGACGTCCCGGTGCGCGACTGGGTGAAGCTGGCCGTGACCCGCGCCCGCGCGTCCCAGACCCCGGCCGTGTTCTGGCTGGACGAGACCCGCGCCCACGACCGCGAGCTCATCAAGAAGGTCGAGGAGTACCTCAAGGAGCACGACACCGAGGGCCTGGATCTGCGCATCCTCTCCCCGGTGGAGGCCACCAAGCTCTCGGTGGAGCGCATCCGCCGCGGCGAGGACACCATCTCCGTGACCGGCAACGTGCTGCGTGACTACAACACGGACCTGTTCCCGATCCTCGAGCTGGGCACGTCCGCGAAGATGCTGTCGATCGTCCCGCTGCTCAACGGCGGCGGCCTGTTCGAGACCGGCGCGGGCGGCTCCGCCCCGAAGCACGTGCAGCAGCTGCTGGAGGAGAACCACCTTCGCTGGGACTCCCTCGGCGAGTTCCTCGCGCTGGCCGTGTCCTTCGAGCACGAGGCGGTCGCGAACGAGAACCACCGCGCGCAGGTCCTGGCGGACACCCTGGACGCCGCCACCGGCACCCTGCTGATCGAGGGCAAGTCCCCGAAGCGCAAGGTCGGCGAGCTGGACAACCGCGGCAGCCACTTCTACCTGGCGCTGTACTGGGCCCGCGAGCTGGCGAAGCAGACCGAGGACGCCGAGCTGGCGGCCGCGGCGAAGCCGATCGCCGAGGAGCTGGGGGCCCAGGAGGAGACCATCCTGGCCGAGCTCAACGGCGTGCAGGGCTCCCCGGTGGACCTGGGCGGCTACTACTGGCCGGAGCTGGAGAAGGTCACCTCCGTGATGCGTCCGTCCGCGACGCTCAACGCGATCGTGGACAAGCTCTCCGTCTGACGATCTGAGCGCCTGGGGCCGGGCCGCGTGCGTGGAGCGCGCGGCCCGGCCCCTTCTCGTTCCCCGGCGCCCGACGCCGGCCCCCGCCCACCCGAGACGGCTCCCCGCCCGCAACGCGGGTTGAGTTGTCACGGGTGTGCGTGCCCCGGACCCGTGACAACTCAACCGACGTTGCCGTGGGGAGGGGGTGGTCAGCCCGCGTGGGCCGCCTCGTGGGCCAGCAGGGCCTGCTTCGCGTCGGTGCCGTAGAGGTAGTGGCCGGCGGCGCCGTCGGCGCGCACCACGCGGTGGCAGGGCACGACGACGGCCACCAGGTTGGCGGCGCACGCCCCGCCGGCGGCGCGCACGGCCCGCGGGGCCCCGCACCGTTCGGCCAGGCCGCCGTAGGTGGCGGGGGAGCCGGGGGCGATGCCGCGCAGCTCCCGCCACGCCCGCTGCCGGAACGCGGTGCCCGGCTGGGTGACGTCGAGGGCGTCCAGCGCGGCCACGTCCCCCGCGGCGTAGGCGGCCAGGGCGTCGGCGACGGGCTGGGACACACCCGGACGCGGTTCCACGGGGCGCGGGTTCATCTCGCGGTCGGCGGTCTCCGGGTCCAGGGCCACGAGCCGGTCCATGAGCGTCTCGAGGAGGCGCCCGATCGCGGCGGCGGGGGGCTCCGAGTCCTCCGGCACGGCCACGCCGGAGGCGCGCACCGTCTGGTCCTCGGGGGAGAAGACGGCCACGAGGGTGAGCTCGGTGGCGGGCAGGGCGGCGGCGGTCCAGCGCAGCTCGGGAAGCAGGTCCATCCCCTCATTGTCCTGCACGGCCCGGCCCGGACAGGTGTTCGCGCGTCCCCTCCCTGTGTCAGGCTGGCGTCCATGACCGAGATCCGCGTCTTCGAGCATCGCACCCTCCTGCGCCACCCGCGTGAGGTGGTCTTCCGCTGGCTGGAGAACCCCGGCGCGCTGGAGCGGCTCACCCCGCCCTTCGCGGGCGAGGTGGTCCAGGGACCCACGGACGGCCTCCGCGTGGGCTCCGAGTCGCGGCTGCGCATCCAGGCCCCCGGGGCGGCCGGCCTGTTCGCCGGCGCGGCCCACGGGATGCTCACCGGCCTGCTGCCGGACGCCGTCGCCTCCCGCCTGCCCGGCGGGGCCGCGCCCGCGGTGCCGTGGCGGGCCCGCCACACGGCCTACGAGGAGGGCCGCATGTTCCGGGACGAGATGGTCTCCGGCCCTCTCGCCTCCTGGCGGCACACGCACCTGCTCGACGACGCTGCGCCCGGTGAGGCGGACATGGCGGACGGCCGGCGGGGCACGGTCGTGACGGACCACATCGAGTACGCCCTGCCGGGGGAGTCCCTGGTGTCCCGCGTGCCCGGTCTGGGCGCCGCGGCCTCGCGCCGCACCCACGAGGCCTTCGAGGCGGAGCTGGGCCGCCAGTTCGCCTATCGGGCCCGCGTGATGGCCGATGACCTGGACTTCCACGCCGCCCATCCCGGCCCCCTCGTCGGCGGGCCGGCTCGCACGGTCGCCGTGACGGGGTCCGGCGGACTGATCGGCCGGCAGCTCTGTGCCCTGCTCACCACCGGCGGCCACCGCGTCATCCGGCTCGTGCGGAGCCCGAAGAAGGCCGGCGCGCTGGACGCGGCGCTGTGGGACCCCGGCCGGGAGACCGTGGACGAGGACGCCCTGGCCGAGGCCGACGTCGTCGTGAACCTGGCGGGCGAGCCCATCGCCGGCCGGTTCTCGGACGCGCACAAGGAGGCCGTGCACGACTCGCGCGTACGCGGCACGCGCACCCTCGTGGACGCGCTCGCCCGGATTGCCGCACGGGAGGGGGACGACGCGCGGGTGCGGGCACTCGTGAACGGCTCGGCGATCGGGTACTACGGGGCGGACGCGGGCACGGGCCCGTTCGGCAGCGGCCTCGTCGAGGATCTGGAGCCCGGGGACGACTTCCTCGCCGAGGTCGTCGCGGACTGGGAGGCGGAGGCCCGGCGCGCCGAGGCGGCCGGCATCCGGGTGGCGATGCTGCGGACCGGCGTGGTGCTGAGCCCGGCCGGAGGCATGCTGCAGCAGGTGCTGCCGCTGTTCCTCGCGGGCCTCGGCGGCCCGGTCGCGACCTCGGGCGGGGAGAGCCACGACGGCAGCCCGTGGCTGAGCTGGATCGGTGCCGATGACATCGCCGGCGCCTTCGCCCACGCGGTGATCGACGACGGCGTCACCGGCCCGGTGAACGCGGTGGCGCCGGAGCCGGTCACGGCCCGGGAGTTCGCCACCGTCCTCGGGCGGGTGCTGCACCGGCCGGCGGTCATCCCGGTGCCCGACGCCGGGCCGCGCCTACTGTTGGGTGAGGAGGGCCGGGTGGAGACCGTGGCGGCGGACCAGAAGGTCGTGGCGGACCGACTGGTCGCCTCCGGCTACGACATGCGCGACCCCGAGCTGGAGGGCGCGTTGCGCCACGTGCTCGGGCGGTGACGGGGTGGGGCGGCGTCCCCCGGGACGCCGCCCCCGCGGGTTGTCAGTCCTGCAGCGCGCCGGTCTCCCGGATGAGCTGGCTCAGCGCGGTGAACGCGTCGCGGGCCAGCGCCTCCCAGAGGGCCAGGGCCAGCTGGGGGAAGCCCTCCTGGAGCGCGACCATCACCTGGGCGGTGAGGACTCGCGCCGTCACCGGCCCGCGCGCGCGAACGGTGGAGGGCTGACGGCCCGGCTGGCCGAGGGCCATCTCGCCGAACGTCATCCCCGGGGTGAGCAGGGTGCGGCGCACACGACGGCTGCCCGTGCCCTGGCCCGAGAGCTCCACGGTGCCGGAGACGATCACGTAGATGCCGCCGAACGGCTGGCCGGCGCGACGGATGATCTGGCCGTCCGAGTAGACCCGCTCGTCCATCATGGACTCGAGCAGGCGCGCATCGTCCGCGGAGAGGTGCTGCAGCAGGGGTGCTACGGCCGCCTCCTGGGCGTCCCGCGGCAGCAGGTGGGGGGCGTGCCGGGAGAGCAGCCGCTGCTCGGCCCACTGGGCGGCCCGCGAGCGGGAGTCGAAGAACACGAACTGCGCGCCCTCGGCGGCGGGGTCCACCCCCTCGGCCTCATCCTGCAGCGGCTCGGGCAGGTCCACCTCCACGGACTCCTCGACGGCCGACATCAGCTCCTTCATCTCGGCGGCGTCCCGGTCCACGACGACGACGTCGAGCCCGTTGCCCAGCGCGCGGGCGAACCACTGGGCCACCAGCAGGCGGGCCGGGCGGGAGATGGAGCTGACCGAGCGCATGTCCACCACGAGCGTCTCGAGGGCCTCCGGCAGACCGCGGCTGACGCGGGCGATCGCGTCCACCTGGCTGAAGCCGAGGTGACCGCCCAGCTCCATGACGTGCACGGTGTCCGCGAACCGCCCGAGCGCCTCGAGGACGACGGCGCTGCGCACCGTGCCCGAGGGCGCCTGATCGATCCGGTAGTGGGTGCGCAGGGCCGCGCGCGGGGAACCGGTGACCACCGACGGGTGCAGCTCGAAGTCCTCGACGATAGTCCGCAGGGCGGCCATCGCCGCGGCGCCGAGCCCGTTCTCGTCCGTCGTGTCCGACTGCAGCGCCAGACCGAGGTGGCCCGGCACCACCACGAGCACCGTGCCGCCGCGGGTGGACGCCCAGCCAGGCTGACCGACGTCGTACGCCCACCGGGAGTCCCGGGTGTCCATGCCGCAGGAGTCCATCACCGAGAGCACGCCGCGGACCGTCTCCTCGCTCAGCACCCGGTCCCCGGTGACGGGGTGGACGCCGCCGTGCGCGAGGGTGCCGGCGAGCAGGGCGAGGTCCTCCACGGTCACGGCGGCGGCACGCACCGTGGCGATGTCCTCGAGCAACGTCTCGGGGTCGGCGTCCAGCGTGTCGAGGGACTTCATCAGCCACGCAGCCGACCGGGTGTGATGCTGGGCGCGGTTCTCCGCGCGGGCGGCCGACTCCGTGACGGTGACCTCGCGGTCGAACAGTGCGGAGAGCAGCTGCATCATGCGTGCGGTCCGGTCGCGGCCACCGCGGCCCTTCACGAGGGAGGCGGTGGCCACCGCGCCCGCGTTCTGCAGCGGGTTGTGCGGCAGGCCCGTGACGGCGTCCACCTCGACCCGGTGGTCCAGGTCGCGCACGGGGGCGGCTCCCACTCGCTCGCCCACCCGCACCGCGCCGAGGTCCTCGAGGGCCTGCGCGTGGAACAGGGGAGAGGCGAGCGTGGCCAGGGGCACGGCCGTCATGGATCCGGAGACGTAGCGGTGCCCGTCCACCAGGAGCATCGCGACGCCCAGCCCGTCCGGGACCTCCCCCTCACCCGCGTGGGCCGACGTGAGGCGATCGAGGTGCTCCTGGACGGGTGTGGTCATGGGTCACAGCCTAGTCAGTGGGGCGGCCCCGGGACAGCGCGACGGAGGCGGGCACAATGGGTCCCGATGCCCACCCCCGTCGATCCCGTCTCCGTCCCCGCCTGCCTCTCCGCCGCTCTGGGCCGCCTCAGCACCGGCCTGACGTTCGCCGCCGCCCTGCCCGAGCTCGAAGACGCACTGGACGCGCGCGGGGCGGCCGTCGTCGAGGCGCCCCCGGGCACGGGCAAGACCACCGTGGTCCCGCCCGCGCTCGCGGTCCGGCTCGCGGACCACGGCGGCGGGCGCGTCCTGGTCACGCAGCCGCGGCGGGTCGCGGTGCGCGCGGCCTGGCGGCGGCTGCGCACGGATGACGGGGGAGGCCGTCA
>NZ_JXSP01000050.1:0-33617 GCF_000946635.1 Micrococcus sp. MS-ASIII-49 | reverse complement strand
GAACAGGTGCAGGCGGGCGAGCAGCAGGTGCGCGCTGGACCACGAGCCGGTGGGCAGCAGGGCACCGGCCGCGCGCAGCCCGCCCAGGACGGCGATGACGCGGCGGGCCAGCTCGAGCGCGGCGTCCAGGTCCCCGGTGTGCACGCGGTGCACGGCCAGGGCCAGGGCGGCCTCGGGCAGGACGGTGTCCCCGGGGTCCTCGCCGGGAGCGCCCGGCTCGTCCTCCACGACGCCGGCCAGCACCGCCGCCTCGACCGTGTCCGGGTCGCGCACGAGGGCGGCGCCGAGCTGGGACTCGAGCTCGGCCTGCCGGGGCCGGCCGAGGTGGCGCAGCAGCGCCGCCCGGGCCTCCACCCAGCGGGTCAGGGCGGCCTCGTCCCCGACCTGGCCCGCGGCGACGGCGAGCGCCCGCAGCAGGGCGAGGCGGACGTCGTCCTGGCCGGGCCCGAGCGCGGCGAGACCGGAGTCGGCGAGGCGGGCGGACTCCCGGGGCTCGTCGCGCAGCGCGGCCTCGAGGGAGAGCTCCCACCAGCCTCGGGCGTCCAGGGCGGTCGGGGCGTCGGGCGCCGCGGTGCCGCGGGCCTGCCGGAGCAGGGCGCGCACCCGGTCCAGGGCGGCGTCGACGGCCGGCTCCACGGGGCCGCCGGAGGGGCCGTCCCGGCGGGGCGGGTCCTGCGGGGTGTCCACGGGCGCTGCTCCTTCCGGGGGTGGGACGGGTGGTCCTCCAGCCTAGGGCGCGGGTCGGTGGACCGTGCCGCTGTTCGCGGTGGGCGGTGCTCGTAGACTGGCCGGGCCCGCAGCGTCGCCCGCCGCGGGCCGTCCCACTGCCGCCAGGAGCCCGCAGCCATGAGCACCACCCCCGCCGCCCCAGACGCCGCCGGAGCACACCCCGCCGGCCCGTTCCAGACGCGCGCCGGCGCCTACGCCCTGATCGTGGACGGCGGCCGCGTCCTGCTCAGCTCGTGGCAGGGGCCCGAGTTCCTGCAGTGGACGCTGCCCGGCGGCGGCATCGAGCTCGGCGAGAGCCCGGAGGAGGCGTGCCTGCGCGAGGTCTGGGAGGAGACCGGCCACACCGCCGAGCTCACGGGCCTGCTGGGCGTCACGACCGGGACGATCCCGGCGGAGAAGCGCCTGCGGGGCGAGCCGCTGCCCCTGCTCACCGTGCAGGTCCTCTACACCGCCCGCATCACGGGCGGCGTCCTGCGCCCTGAGGTCGGCGGATCCTCGACGGACGCACGCTGGTTCGACCTCGCGGAGCTCAGCGGGCTGCGCACCGCCTCCTGGGTCACCGAGGCGCTCGCCCGTGCCGGGGTGGCCACGTGAGCCGCCCCGCCCACCGACGCCCGACGGCCCTCGCCGCCTCCGCCCTCGCGCTGTCGCTGGCCCTGGGGGCGTGCGCGCCGCAGGCGGACGCCCCGCCGACGCCCTCGGCGTCAGGCACCCCGATCACGGTCGTGTACGACAGCGAGGGCCTGGAGGCCGCCGTCGCGGCGGTCCTGGCCCGTCACCTGCGCCTGCACGGCCACGCTGTGGCGGACGAGGACGGCGTCGCCGTGGAGCAGCCCGCGTGGTCCGCCGCCGGCGGGGACACGGTCGCCGTCGTGGACACCCTGGCCCTGGCCGCCGCGGCCGACCCCGCAGCGGCGCTGCCGTCCCCGCCGACGCCGACGTCGACCCCGTCGTCGACGCCGGCCGAGACGGAGGCCGACACGTCCGCGGACGCCGTGCCCACCCCCTCGGCCACCGCCTCGACCGCCGCCCCGAGCCCCACCCCGCTGCCCGTCGGCGACCCCGCGGCCGACGCCCCGGCGGCCGGGCGCGTCCTGGAGACGCTGCTCGCCGAGGAGACGGCCGCGGCGGGGACGCCGCAGGCCGAGGCCCCGACGGCGCTGTCCTCGTCGGCGGGCGTGCTGCGCCTGACCGCGGCCGTCACCCAGACCACCGCGGCCCGGCTCGAGCTCGAGTCGATCACGGACCTCAACGGCCGGTGCGAGTCGCTCACCGCCGTCGCACCCCCGGCCCTGACCGCCGCGGCGGACGCGGACGCGGCCCTGCGCACCCGCCTGGACCGGCTCGCCGGCTGCCGCCCCGAGACCTGGCTGGCCGACACCGAGGACCCGACCGCCGCCGTCGTCGCGGACGAGGCCCAGGTCGCGCTGCTGACCGGCACGGATCCGGAGATCGACGCGAGCACGCTCGTCCCGCTCGAGGACGACGGCCGCGTGCTCCCCGAGGGGCGGCTGACCGCCGTCGGCTCCGCCGCGACGCTGGACGACGACGCCGAACGGCGCATCGCCGAGGTGATGTCCGCCCTCGACGGCGACGGCCTGCGGGAACTCGAACGGCTCACCACGGGCGACGACCCGCTCCCGCTCGCCGAGGCCGCGCAGTACTGGCTGGTGGACCATGGCCTGGAGGACGCGCCCGAGGACTGGTTCGTGCCCCGCGGCTCCTGGTTCTGAGCCCGCGCGAGGGCGGGGTGCCGGCCCGCGTCGCACGAGTGCGACTGTGACGCACACCGCCCGGGGGGTGCCATGATGGGGGCATGCCCACCCCGCGTCCCCGCCAGATCCGCCAGTCCGCCAAGCTGCTGAACGTCCGCTACGACGTGCGCGGCCCCATCCTGGAGGAGGCGCAGCGGATGGAGGCCGCGGGGCACCGGATCATGAAGCTGAACATCGGCAACCCGGCCCCGTTCGGCTTCGAGGCGCCGGACGCCGTCCTGGCGGCGATGCACCAGCACCTGCCGCACGCGCAGGGCTACTCGGACTCCAAGGGCATCTACTCGGCGCGCACCGCCGTCTCGCAGTACTACGAGTCCCGGGGCATCCGGGACATCGGCGTGGACGACGTGTTCATCGGCAACGGCGTCTCCGAGATGATCACGATGGTCCTGCAGGCCCTGGTCGACGACGGCGACGAGATCCTCGTCCCCTCGCCCGATTACCCGCTGTGGACCGGCGCCACCACCCTGGCCGGGGGCCGGGCGGTGCACTACCGCTGCGTCGAGGAGGAGGGCTGGGAGCCCGACCTCGAGCACATCGAGTCCCTCATCACGGAGCGCACCAAGGGCATCGTCCTGATCAACCCGAACAACCCCACCGGCGCGGTCTACTCCCGCGCCGTGCTGCAGGGCATCGTGGACGTGGCCCGCCGCCACCACCTCGTCCTCATGGCGGACGAGATCTACGAGAAGATCACCTACGACGGCGCCCGCCACATCAACGCCGCCGGCCTGTCCGACGACGTGCTCACCCTGACGTTCTCAGGCCTGTCCAAGGCGTACCGGGTGGCGGGCTACCGCTCCGGCTGGGTGGCCGTGTCCGGGCCGAAGCACCGGGCCGCCGACTTCCTCGAGGGCCTGACCCTGCTGGCCAACATGCGGATGTGCGCCAACGTGCCCGCGCAGCACGCCATCCAGGTGGCACTGGGCGGCTACCAGTCCATCGACGACCTCGTCCTGCCCGGCGGCCGGCTGCTCGAGCAGCGCAACCTCGCCCAGGACCGCCTGAACGCCATCCCCGGCGTGTCCGTGCAGCCGGCCCACGGCGCCCTCTACCTGTTCCCGCGGCTGGACCCGGAGGTCTACGCGATCGACGACGACGAGGCGTTCGTCATCGAGCTGCTGCGGGCGAAGAAGATCCTCGTCTCGCACGGCGGGGCGTTCAACTACCCGCACAGCGACCACTTCCGGCTCGTCACGCTGCCCAGCGTGAAGGACCTGGACGTGGCCCTGGACCGCCTCGAGGACTTCCTCGAGGACTGGAGGGAGCGCCATGGCTGACACCCCGGCCACCGCGGCGGGCCGGCCCGCCCGCGCCACCGACGACGACGGCGTCTTCGACGCCCCCGCGCGGGAGCTGTTCGCCGCCCGCCGCGGGGACGAGGTCCGGGGCCCGGCCGACGTCGACGCCGCCGCGACGCCCGGCTACGGCGGGGACAAGGCGAAGGGCAAGAAGGACCTGGCCGCGCGCGGCCGGGCGCTCGCCGACCTGCAGGAGCTGCTGTTCGCCCAGTCGGTGCGCGACGCGCCCGTGGGAGAGGTGCCGTCCCTGCTGGTGATCCTGCAGGGCATGGACACCGCCGGCAAGGGCGGGATCATGCGCCACGTGATCGGGGCGATGGACCCGCAGGGCGTCCACCTGCACGCGTTCAAGGTGCCGACCCCGGAGGAGCGCGCCCACGACTTCCTGTGGCGCATCCGACCGCATCTGCCGCGGCCCGGCCTGGTCTCCGTGTTCGACCGCTCCCACTACGAGGACGTGCTCGTGCACCGCGTGCGCGGGCTCTCCCCGCTGGCCGAGGTGGAGGAGCGCTACGGGGCGATCCGCGAGTTCGAGGCGGCCGTGCGCGCCGCGGGGACACGGATCGTCAAGGTGATGCTGCGGATCTCGCCGGAGGAGCAGGCCGAGCGCCTGCTGGCCCGCCTGGACGACCCCACGAAGCACTGGAAGTTCAGCGAGGGCGATCTCGACGACCGCGCGTACTGGGACCAGTACACGGACGCGTACCGGATCGCGATCGAGCGGACGGACACCGAGGACGCGCCGTGGTTCATCGTGCCGGCGGACCGCAAGTGGTTCGCCCGGCTGGCGGTGCAGCAGCTGATCATCGAGACCCTGCAGGAGATGGGGCTGGACTGGCCGAAGGCCGACTTCGACGTCGCGGCCGCCCGCCGTCGCCTGCTGGCGGGCTGAGCGCCGCCGTCGTCGCGACGAGCGGGGCAGTGGTGGTCGGACCTTGCCAAGCCCGGGGCCGCACTGAGTTGATGGGGGAACACCGGGCGCCGCAGAGGCGTGCCGGACCCGATCCGAAAGGTGCACTCATGACTGAGAACGCTGCCCAGAACGCCCCGCTGACCGGCAAGACCGTCGCGTTCCTCGCGACCGACGGTGTCGAGCAGGTCGAGCTGACCTCCCCGTGGGAGGCCGTGATCGCCGCCGGCGCGACCCCCGTGCTCGTCTCGCCGGAGTCCGGCACCATCACCGCGATGCAGTCCGACTGGGATCACGGCGAGTCCTTCGACGTGAACACCACGGTGAAGGACGCCAAGGCCGAGGACTTCCACGGCCTCGTGATGCCGGGCGGCACCCTGAACGCGGACGCCCTGCGCATCGACACGGACGCCCAGGCGTTCGTGCGTGCCTTCTTCGAGCAGCACAAGCCGGTGGCGGCCATCTGCCACGCCCCGTGGACCCTGATCGAGGCCGGCGTCGTGGACGGTCGCCGTCTGACCAGCTACGCGTCCCTGGAGTCTGACCTGAAGAACGCGGGCGCCCAGTGGGTGGACGAGGAGGTCGTCGTGGACAACGGGCTGACCACCTCGCGCACCCCGGACGACCTCGACGCCTTCAACGCCAAGCTCGTGGAGGAGCTGAGCGAGGGCAAGCACGAGGACCAGACCGCCTGACCGACGTCGGGAGCGAGCCGCGTGGGGGCGGGGGCCGTCGGCCCCCGCCCCCGCCGTGTCCCGAACGAAAGCGCCGCGGAGGCCGCCGTTTCCCGAACGAAAGTGGGGGGGCGTGGTCAGTCGACGTCGGGGGCGGCCTCGCCGCGCACCTGGTCGAGGCGGGCGCGGGCGCCGTCGAGCCAGGCCTGGCAGCGGTCGGCCAGCGCCTCCCCGCGCTCCCACAGGGCCAGGGACTCCTCGAGGCCGGCGCCACCGGCCTCGAGCCGTCCCACGGTCTCCACCAGCTCGGCGCGCGCCTGCTCGTAGCTCATCCGGGCCACGTCCGAGACGTCCGCGGAGGTGAAGCCCTCCACGCCGCTGGGGCGGCCCGCGTCCTGCGTCTGCTCCATGCCCTGTTCACTCATGCCTGTCGTGTCCTCTCGTGGGATGGGGTCGGGGTGGTCCGATGCGTCGCGACGACGTCCGCGGCGATCCGCCCGGCCGCCACGAGGATGTCGAGTCGGTCGTCCGGGGCGACCTGGTCCGCCTCGCGCACGACCTGTCCGGCGTGCTGGACCACCGCGTAGCCGCGGTCCAGGGTGCGCTGCGGGGACAGGGCGCGCACGCGGGCGCGCAGCTGCGTGAGAGCGTCCTCCTCGCGGACGAGCCGGTGGCCGAGGGCGGACCGGCCGCGCTCGCGCCACCGGTCCGTCTCCTCCTGCCGGGTGTCCACCATCACGTGCGGGCGGGCCAGCACGGGCCGGGAGCGCAGGGCCGCGAGCCCCTCGGCCTCGGCGCGCACGCGGCGCTCGACGGCCGAGGCCAGCCGCAGGCGCGCGTCGGCGAGTCCCGCGGCCTCCTGGGCCGCGTCCGGCACGATCCGCTTGGCCGCGTCCGTGGGCGTGGAGGCGCGCAGGTCGGCGACGTCGTCGAGGACCGGACGGTCCGCCTCGTGGCCGATCGCCGAGACGACGGGCGTGCGCGCCGCCGCCACGGCGCGCACCAGTGCCTCGTCCGAGAAGGGGAGCACGACCTCCTCGAGCGCTCCGCCGCCGCGGGCGATGACGATGACGTCCACGGCCGGGTCGGCGTCGAGCTCGGCGAGCGCGGCGGCCACCTGCCGCGGGGCCTCGGCGCCCTGCACGGCGACCTCACGGATCTCGAACTCGGCGGCGGGCCAGCGCAGCAGGGTGTTGCGCAGCACGTCCTTCTTCGCGTCCGAGTCCCGGCCGGTGATGAGCCCGATCCGGTGGGGGAGCAGGGGCAGCGGCCGTTTGCGTGCGGGGGAGGTGAGCCCCTCCTCGGCGAGGGCCCGGCGCAGCAGCTCCACGCGGGCCAGCAGATCGCCGAGGCCGACCGGGCGCATCTCCTGCACGTTCATGGACAGGCGCCCGGCCTTGAGCCAGAAGTTCGGCTTCACGCGCGCCACCACGCGGGAGCCCTGCTGGACGGTCCCGTCCAGGGTCATGGCGACGTTCCGCCAGGCGGTGAGCGGCAGGGAGACCTCCTCCTCGAGGTCCCGCATGGTCATGTAGACGTTGCCGCGGTTGTTCTTGAACTCGATGAGCTGGCCCTCGATCCACGTGGCGGGGGCGCGCTCGATGTGGGCCTTGAGGTTCTCGGAGAGCCGGCGCAGGGGCCACGGCCGCTCGGCGGAGGTCTCGCCCGCGCGGGCGGGTGCCGAGACGGGCACGTCCGGCGCCGCCGAGGCGCCCTCGGTCACGGGCTGGTCCATCCGGGTCCCTCCTGTCCGCGCCCGGTCCGCCCGGGCACGGGCCCACCGTACCGCCCTCGCCGGACGCGCAAGACGGCGCCCCGGCGTCCCGCGGGGCCGCCGCCGGACCGGTCGGGGCGCTCAGACCGGGGAACCTCCGGCCAGGATCAGTACGCTCGACGGGGTCGGAACGGAACGGAAAGGACCTCATGCGCACCACCCTCAGCTTCCTCGTCGCAGCCCTCGCTGGCCTGCTGGCGGTGCTCGCGACGGCCGGCGCCCTCGTCGACGAGGCGACGCACCGCCCGGAGCTGCTGCGCGGGGTGACGGAGCAGGTCGCCGTGGACCCCGAGGTCCGCGCCGCCGTGCCGGGGGTGATCGACGACGTCGTGCACGACGCCATCCCCGAGCAGGTGCCGGGCCCGCTGGCCCAGACGGCCGAGGACCTGTTGCGCCCGCTGGCCCAGCGCGTGGCGGACGACCCGCAGGTGGTGCAGGGCTGGTCCGACACCGCTGACGAGGCCCGGCGCGCCTGGCTCGCCCAGCTCGAGGACCCGCAGGGCGCGGACGAGCCCGGCTCGGGCGCGGACGTGACCATCCCGTTCGGTCCCGTCGCGCAGTCCGGGATCACCGCCGCCCTGGGCGACATCGAACGTGACCTGCGCGAGGACCGGTTCGACCTGCCCGGGCAGGCGCTGCTGGAGACGATCGTGGGCGCGGACGTCGGCGACTGGGCCGCGGACACGCTGCTGGCGCCCCTGTACGACCGCGCCGCGGAGCTGCGGGACAGCACCGCGCTGCGCATGGACGCGCGCATCGACGCCCTGGACGGCACGGATCGGGCCACCGTGCACCGCTGGGTGGACGCCTCCGCGCACTGGCGCTGGGCCGCCGCGGCCTCCGTGCTGGCGCTCGTGGGCGCCCTGCTGCTCGCCCCCCGACGGCGGCGGGGCCCCGCCGTGGCCGTGGCGGGTGCGGTCGCCCTGGTCGGTGGGCTGATCGGCGGCGCCCGTCTGGGTCCGGACGCGGTCCACCTCACGGCGCCCGAGGGGGCCTCCCCGGGGGTGGCCGCGTTCGTCCAGCAGATGGAGGAGGCCGCGGGCCCGGCGTTCGCGGCCGCCGTCGCCCCCTACCCCCAGACCCTGACCACCCTGGGCTGGATCGTGCTGGCCGCGGGCCTGCTGCTGGCCCTGGCGGAGCTCGGGGTCGCTCGGCGTGGCCGGGTCCGCGCGGCCCGGGCGGACGGTTCCCCCGTGGTGGGCCGCTCCCACACCGCGGCCGACGTCACGTCGCGCTGAGCCCGCGGCGAAGCCCGGGCCCGGTCGGCGTCCCGGCCGATAGCATGGAGGGCATGTCCGCTCCCTCCGTCTCCGCCCGTCCGTCCGCCGTCGGCCTCGGGATGCCGCAGGTCCCGCGCGTCCGTCGTTCCCGTGAGGAGGTGGAGGCGGCCGCGCCCGTGTCCGGTGAGAAGCGCGTGCTGCTGGCCGCCCCCCGTGGCTACTGCGCCGGTGTGGACCGCGCCGTCGTCGCCGTCGAGAAGGCCCTCGAGCACCACGGCGCCCCCGTGTACGTGCGCAAGGAGATCGTCCACAACCGGCACGTCGTGGACACCCTGACCGAGCGTGGCGTGGTGTTCGTCGACGAGCTGGACGAGGTGCCCGAGGGCGCCCTGACCGTGTTCTCCGCGCACGGCGTGTCCCCGGCCGTCGTCGAGGAGGCCGCCCAGCGCAACCTGCGCACCATCGACGCCACGTGCCCGCTCGTGACCAAGGTGCACCGCGAGGCCGTGCGCTTCGCGAAGCAGGACAAGCAGATCCTGCTGATCGGCCACGAGGGCCACGAGGAGGTCGAGGGCACGTTCGGCGAGGCGCCCGAGCACACCACGGTGATCAACGACGTCGCCGAGGCCCAGACCATCCAGGTGGAGGACCCGGACAACCTGATCTGGCTCTCCCAGACCACGCTCTCCGTGGACGAGACCCTCGAGATCGTCTCCGTGCTGCGCGAGCGGTTCCCGAACCTGCAGGACCCGCCCTCGGACGACATCTGCTACGCCACCTCCAACCGGCAGGCGGCCATCAAGTTGATCTCGCCGGAGTGCGACCTGGTGATCATCGTGGGCTCGGCGAACTCCTCGAACTCGGTGCGCCTCAAGGAGGTCGCCGCGGAGTACGGGGCCTCCCGCGCCGAGCGCGTGGACTTCGCCAACCAGGTGGACGAGTCCTGGTTCGAGGGCGTGGCCACCGTGGGCCTGTCCTCGGGCGCGTCCGTGCCCGAGGTGCTGGTCCAGGAGGTGCTCGCGCTGCTGGCCGAGTACGGCTACGGGCAGGTGGACGAGGTGGTGACCGCCGAGGAGGACATCATCTTCTCCCTGCCCAAGGAGCTGCGCGCCGAACTCAAGCGGGTGGGCGACGAGTCCCGCTCGCTCGGCGGACGTCGCCGCGACACCGAGGCCTGAGCGGGCCCCTCGTCTCCTCGCTGAGGCCCGCAGACTTGCCGTCACGACGCCGGCGAAGCGGCGAGTCTGCGGGCCTCGGTGTGCCCGGGCCTCGGCGTGCCGGGCCGACGGGTGGTCAGGGACTCAGAGTCCGAAGACCCAGACGAGCAGGGTCATCGACGCGATGGAGATCAGCACGGCGGCGATGATGTTCAGCCACACGCCGCCCTTCACCATCTGGCCGATGGTCACGTAGCCGGAGCCGTACGCGATGGCGTTCGGCGGGGTGGCCACGGGCAGCATGAACGCGCAGGTCGCGGCGAGGGCGACGGGCGCGGCCAGCATGAGCGGGGCGACGCCGGTGCCCAGGGCCACGCCGGAGGCGACGGGCAGGAACGTGGCCGCGGTGGCCGTGTTCGAGGTCATCTCGGTCAGCAGCAGGATGCCGACGGCGGCGATCACCACGAGCACCCACACGGGGATGTCGCCGAGGCCCTTGACCTGCTCACCGAGCCACGTGGACAGGCCCGACTTGGAGAACTGACCGGACAGGGCCAGGCCGCCGCCGAACAGCAGGAGCACGCCCCACGGCAGCTCCTTCGCGGCCTCCCAGTCGAGCAGGCGCACGCCGCGCCCGGCCCCGCCGCCGGCCGGCAGGAGGAACAGGATGAGTCCGACGACCATGGCGATGGCCGCGTCCGAGAGCAGCGGGGACGTCAGGTCCAGGACGTACTCGGAGATCAGCGGCACGGTGATCCAGGCCAGCGCGGCGAGGACGAAGACGGCGAGGACCTTGGCCTCGGGGGCCCTCATGCGGCCGAGGCGGGCCAGCTCGGTGGCGATCAGGTCGCGGCCGCCGGGGACCACGTCGATCTCCGGGCGGAACAGCACGCGGGTGAGCAGGAACCAGCACGCGAAGAGCAGCACGACGGCGATCGGCACGCCGACCAGTATCCACTGGCCGAAGCCGATCTCCACGCCGTGCTCGGCGGCCATGTGGCCCGCGAGCAGGGTGTTGGGCGGGGTGCCGATGATGGTGCCGAGCGAGCCGATGGACGCGGCGTAGGCGATGCCGAGCATGAGCGCGGTGCCGAAGTTCGTCTTCGTGAGGGAGCGGATCTCGGCCTGCGTGGGGGCCTCGCCGGGCGCGGAGGTGGGCGCTGCGGGGCGGTCGGCCTGGTCTACTGCCTCGTCCGCGGTCAGGGCGCCGTCCGTGCCGTAGCGCTGGACGAGCACGAGGATGGACACGCCGATGGGGAGCATCATCACGACGGTGGCGGTGTTGGACACCCACATGGAGATGAACCCGGTGGCGATCATGAAGCCCAGGACGAGGTTCACGGTCCTGGCGCCCATGAACTTCAGGACGCCGAGCGCGATGCGCCGGTGCAGGTTCCACCGCTGCATGGCCAGGGCGAGCATGAAGCCGCCCATGAACAGGAAGATGATGTTGTTGCCGTAGCTCGCGCCGACGGTGTCGAAGGTGATGCCGCCGTCGGACTCCTCGGCGGGCACGCCGAGCGGGAAGATGACGAGCGGCAGCAGGGCGGTGGCGGGGATGGGCAGGGCCTCGGTCATCCACCACACGGCCATGAGCACGGCGGTGGCGGCGACGAGGCGGGGCCAGACGCCGAGGTCGCCCGGCATCAGCAGGAACAGGGCGACGGCGAGCAGGGGGCCGACCACGAGGCCGATGATGCGCTTGACGTTCTCGCCGCCGGGCAGCGGCTCGTCACGCATGCCCGGGGAGAGGTCGTGCTCGAACTCCTGGGCGGCCGCTCGGGGGTTGAAGCGGGAGACGTGCTCGTTGACGTTGCTCGGCGGGGGGAGCGGACGGGACTCCATGGGGGCCTCCTCCTCGGGTCAGGCCCTCGGCGCGGCCTGGCAATTCTCTGTGAGTTTCACGGTAGCAAGTGGCCCGGGGCACGGAAAGACGACGTCGGGGGCCGCGACGGCCCACCCGCCCGGCCCCCGCCCGGCCCCGCTCACGCCTCCCGCGCCGACTCCGCCCGACGACGGCGCAGCTCGTCCTCCTCCACGCCCGCGACCAGTTCCGGGGCGGCCAGGGGCCGGGGCGCGGACTCGAGCGTGCGGATGTCCGGCGTGGGGGCCAGGCCCGGGTCGGCGTCGCGGAGGCGCCGGGCGGCGGGGAGCACGCGCGACTCGACGTTGCCGACGAGCTGGTTGTAGCGGTCCACGGCGGTCTTGAGGGAGCCGCCCATGCGGTCCAGGTGGGTGCCGAGCGTGCCGAGGCGCTCGTAGAGGTCCTTCGCGCTGGCCACCACGGTGTGGGCGTTCTCGGCCAGGGTGTCCTGCCGCCACGCGTAGGCCACGGACTTCAGGGCGGTCAGGAGGGAGACGGGGGCGACGAGCGCGACGTTCCGGGAGAATGCGTGGTCCAGCAGCCCGGGGTCCGCGTCCAGGGCCGCGGCCAGGAGCGACTCGGCGGGCAGGAAGCACAGGACCAGTTCGGGGGAGTGCTCGAGGCCGGCCCAGTAGGACTTTGCGGAGAGCTGGTCCACGTGGCGGCGCACGGCCGCGGCGTGCTGGGCGGCGAGTGCCTGACGCCGCTCGTACGCCTCCTCGCCGGGCTCATCCGCGAGGGCCTCGGCGGCCAGCGCGTCCCCGATGGGGGCCTTGGCGTCCACGGCCATGGCCTTGCCGCCGGGCAGGGACACCACGAGGTCCGGGCGGAGGCGCTCGCCGTCCTTGCCGGACAGCGTGGCCTGCTCCGTGAAGTCCACGTGGTGGAGCATGCCCGCCGCCTCCACGACCCGCCGCAGCTGCGCCTCGCCCCAGTGGCCCCGCGCGGAGGTGGACTTGAGGGTGGCCATGAGCGACGTGGTCTGGTTCAGCAGGTCCCGGTCCGTGGCCGCGGCGGCGCGGAGCTGCTCCCCGAGCCGGCCGAACTGGGACGCCCGGTCCCGTTCCAGCACGCTCACCTGCTCCTGGAGCGCCGCCAGCCGCTGGCCCAGCGGGGCGAGCGTGGACATCACCTGGGACTCCGCGCGTTGGCGTTCGGCGTCCTCGGCGCGCGCGGCCGTGAGCGCGCGCTGCTCCGCCCGGGCGGCCGCGAGCTCCTCTCGCGTCCCCTGGTGCTCGGTGCGCAGCGCGGCCAGCTCGGCCTGGGCCCGGCGGGCCTCCTCACCGCCGCCGGCCGCCCGGCGCCACATGAGCCACGCGCCCACCAGGGCACCCAGCACAAGTCCGAGGATGAGGGCGAGCAGCAGGCTGAGGATCTCCATGACCCCACCCTCGCAGGCCGCACGGACACGGTAGGCCGCGGCGCGCCGTCGTCGTGGTGGGCGGCTCAGCCGAAGAGCGGGTTGGGGCCGTTGGCCACGACCTGCGGGTCGCCGTCGACGCGGGCGGCGATGCCCGCCGCGGCCACACCGGGCAGATAGGGGAAGACCATGCGGGTCGAGGCCAGGGCGGCGGCGTCGAAGGCCTCCACCGCGACGGCCGGGCGGGGCCCGTCGGCCGTCTCGATCTCGCCGTCGAATACCGCCACCGCCCGCGTGGGGCGTGGGCTGATCTTCGCGACCGTGGCGGCCGCCTGCTCGGGCTCGAGGTCCGGGTGCTCCCACATGCCGCGCTGGCCGTCGGCGGTGACGGCGAGGATCGTGGGGGCGAACACGGGCTGCCGGCCGAGCGTGTCGAACACGTGCTCCACCGCGAGGCTGATCAGCGGCAGCAGCTCGCCGCCGGGAGGCGTGGGGGTCGGTCCGGTGGGCGTCGGGGTGCTCATGGGGCCGAGGCTACCGGCCCTGTCCGACGGCGCCCACCCGCGCCTAGCGTGAGCCCATGCAGCTCACCATCGCCCCCGGGGACATCACGGCCACGCACGCGGACGCCGTCGTCAACGCCGCCAACTCCACCCTGCTCGGCGGCGGAGGCGTGGACGGCGCCATCCATCGGCGCGGCGGTCCCGAGATCCTGGCCGAGTGCCGCCGCTTGCGCGAGACCGACCTGCCGGAGGGGCTGCCCGCCGGGCAGGCCGTGGCGACGACGGCGGGGCGCCTGCCCGCGCGCTGGGTCATCCACACCGTGGGCCCGGTGTGGGCCAAGACGATCGACAAGTCCGACACCCTCGCCTCGTGCTACCGCGAGTCCCTGAAGGTGGCGGCCGGGCTCGGCGCCCGGACGGTCGCGTTCCCGGCGATCTCCGCGGGGATCTACGGCTGGCCCATGGAGGACGCGGCGCGGATCGCCGTCGAGACCTGCCACGCGATGGCGGACGAGGTGGGCGGCACCGTGGACGAGGTGCTGTTCGTGCCCTACGGCGAGACGGCGGAGGCCGCGTTCCGTGCGGCGCTCGAGCATCTCACCTGAGCGCCTCCGCTGAACCGCCCCTACAGCCACCCTCGATCGCGCGCGACCGTCGCGGCCTCGCCGCGCGTGCTGGTGGCCGTCTTGCCGATCGCCGCGCTCAGGTGGTTGCGCACCGTGCCCGCCGAGAGGTGCAGGCGCCCGGCGATCGCCCGGACGGAGGCCCCCGTGAGTGCTTCGCGCAGCACATCGACCTCCCGCGGGGTCAGCGGGCTCGGACCCGCCGCGAGGGTGTCCACCGCGAGCGAGGGATCCACCACGCGCTCCCCGCGGGCCACCGCGCGCACGGCGTCGGCGAGCTGCTCGGCCGGGGTGTCCTTGACCACGAATCCCCGGGCCCCGGCGGCCAGGGCCCGCTCCAGGTAGCCGGGGCGGCCGAAGGTCGTCACCATCAGCACGGCGCAGTCCAGGCCGCGGTCCCGGATCCGGCGCAGGGCCTCGAGCCCGTCCACTCCGGGCATCTCGATGTCCAGCAGCGCGACGTCCACGTCATGGGCCTCGACCGCGTCCGCCACCTCGTCCCCGGAGGCGGCCTGGGCGACGACGGTCAGGTCCGGCTCGGTGTCCAGGAGGGCGGCCAGGGCGCCGCGCACGAGCGCCTGGTCGTCGGCCAGCAGCAGGCGCAGCGGAACCTCGGGCCCGCGATCGGCCGAGGGCGGCGTCGCCGGGGACGGGGCCGGGTCGGCTGACTCTCTCATGCGTCCATCCTGCCCTCGGCGGCGGGCAGCACCCCGCGCGCGGCCTCCGGCGTGGTCCCGCCCCAGTGCACGGCCACGCCGGTGCCGGCCCCGCCGAGCCCCGGCCCCACCTCGAGGCGTGCGCCCTCCGCGGCCGCCCGCTGGGCGAGCGTGCGGGGGCCCACGCCCGCGGCGACGGGGGCCGGCAGTCCGGCGCCGTCATCGAGCACCGCCACGTGGTGGGCGTCCAGGCTGATGCGCACCCGGCGGGCCCCGGCGTGGCGGAGCACGTTGGTCACGGCCTCGCGCACGATCCAGGCGGCCAGGGCGCGGCGACGCTCCGGCACCTCGGTGACGGCGCCGGGCGGCGGGGCCTCGACGGCCATCCCGGCGTCCCGCAGCGCCCCCACGGAGAGGGAGAGCTGCCCGCCCAGCTCCGGGGCGGCGAGCTCGGCGACGGCGGCCCGCGCCTCGGCGAGGGCCGTGCGGGACAGGGCGATCACCTCGGCGGCCTCCTCCTTGGCCCGGGCGGGGTCCGTGTCGATCAGCCGGTGCACGAGCTGGGTCTTGACGTTGATGGTGGTCAGGGAGTGGCCCAGGATGTCGTGCAGATCCCGACCGAGCCGCTCCCGCTGGCCGGCGAGGTCGAGTTCATGCGTCATCTCCACGACCCGGTCGTCCCGGGCGATCGCCAGGCGCATGCCCACCAGCACCACCAGGAGGACGGCGAGGTTGCCCAGCACGACGGGCAGGGCCGGATCGCCGGGGAAGAACAGCAGCCCGGTCGCCAGCGCCACGGCCATCGTGGCCCCGGCGCCGATCAGGCCCACGCGCAGCCGGTGGGGGAAGAGCCACGTGGCCACGAGGAAGGGGGAGTAGAGCAGGGCGTGGACGCCCAGGATCCGGGTCAGCACGGCCAGGCACCCGGCGAGCACGAGCCAGGTGAGGACCGCGTTGGCCCAGGCCGGCCACGCGCGCACCGGGCGCGGCACCACGAACGCGGCCAGGTAGACGAGGATGAAGACCACGATGGCCGTTACCCCCAGGATCGCCTCGCCCCGCCCGTCCCCGGGCGTGAACGCCCGGCGGAGGAGCTCGACGAGGACGAAGCCGAAGCTGATGAGCCACACCCCGGCGAACCCCAGCGTGGACGGCCACAGGTGCAGCGGCAGGACGGCGGGGTCGTGCTCCGCCGTGCCGACCGTCGGGCGGGCCGGCGCCGGGGATCCGCCGGCGGGGCTCATGCGCGGGCCGTCCGGGAGCGGGAGGCGAGCAGGCAGACCACCGCGAACACGGCCGTCCAGGCCAGCAGGTTCACGATCGGCAGCCACAGCGGGTCCGCGGCGGCGGCGGGTTCCGTTCCCATCTGTGCCCTCTCTCCCTCCATCTGCGGCCATCGGGCGAGGGCGCCGGCCCCGTACACCGGAGTGAAGCGCCCGATGTCCAGCATGATCCCCGAGAGCGGGACGAAGAGGTTCCCGAGGAAGCCGAACACCACCAGGATGCCCGACGCCGCGGACACGGCGGCCTCCGAACGGAAGAGCAGGGCGGCCGCCAGGCCGAACAGCGCGAACGGCAGCGAGGACACCAGGGCGAGGGCGCCCGTCGTGAGCCAGCGCAGCGGGCCGATGAGCTCGGCGCCCGTGAGCGCGCCCGCGGCGAGCACGGCGAGCACGGGCAGGGCGGCCATGGCTAGGGCCACGAGGCACTTGCCGGCGAGGTAGGCGCCCGGGGTGAGTGCGGTCAGGGAGAGCTGGCGGCCCCAGCCGGACTGGCGCTCGACGGCGGCCGAGCCGGCGATCGACGTGGTGGCCATGACCGCCCCGTACACGGTCATGCCGGTCATGGTGTACGCGGACACGTTCCCGTGGCCGACGGGGAGGTCTCCCCAATCGGAGAGCGCGCCGAACATGAGGTAGAGCGCCACGGGGAGGACGACGATGAAGAACGAGCCCTCGATCATCCGCACGTTGCGGACGAACTCGCGGCGTGCGTAGCCGAACAGGCGGCCGGGGGCGGTGGTGGTCGTGCTCATGCGAGGGACTCCTGCGGCTCGGAGGGTGTCGGCTGGCCGGCGTCGGTCAGGGAGAGGAACACGTCGTCGAGGGAGGCGTGGGTGATCGCCAGGTCCTCGACGAGGCGCTCGTTCAGCAGGTGGCGGGCGACGTCGTCGCCGGTGACCGAGCCCCCGGCGGGGACGCGCACGCGCAGGCGGCCGGGGGAGAGGTGCTGTGGTTCGAGCTGGACGGCGTCCTGCGGCAGGTCCAGGGCGGCGGCGAGGCGGGCGGGCGCGTCCGGATCGTCTCCGCCGCCGACCCAGCGGCCCGTGAGAGTGACGGACCCGCCGGTGGCGAGCTCGGCGGGCGTGCCGTCCGCGTGGATCCGGCCCTCGCGCATCAGGACGATCCGGTCCGCGAAGTCCTCGGCCTCGGGGAGGAAGTGGGTGGCGAACACGATCGTGCGGCCCCGGTCCGCCTCGGCGTGCATGGTGTCCCAGAAGTCGTGGCGGGCGCGGACGTCCATGCCCGCGGTGGGCTCGTCCAGGATCAGCAGCTCGGGGTCGGTGAGCAGGGCCAGGGCGAAGCGCAGCCGCTGGCGCTCGCCTCCGGAGCACTTCTTCACACGGCGGCCGGCCAGCCCGGTGAGGTCGGCGCGCTCGAGGGCGGCGGGCACGCCGATGTGGCGGCGGTGGCAGCCGGCCACCATGGCCACGGTCTCGCGGACGCTCAGGTCCTCCAGCAGGCCGCCCGTCTGCAGCACCGCGCCCACCCGGCCCTGGCGGACGGCGGCGACGGGGTCGGAGCCGAGGACGCGGACCGTGCCGTCCGAGGGCGGGCTGAAGCCCAGGGCCATGTCCAGCAGCGTGGTCTTGCCGGCGCCGTTGGGCCCGAGGAGGGCGAGGACTTCGCCGACGGGGACGGTGAGGTCCACGCCGTCCACGGCCCGGACCGGTCCGAAGCGGCGGGTGAGTCCCCGGGTTGCGAGGGCGGGTGCGTTGCTCATGGCTCCAGCCTCGCCACGGGGCGCGCCCCGCGGGAGCGGCAGACGTCAGGAATGCGCCATGACGGATGTCATGGGTGGGGCCGCGCCGTCGCGTGCGGGCTGTCCCTCAGAAAGTTGAGCGGAGTTCACGCAGAATTCTGGAATAGGTTCGCCGGGCGTGCTGTTGTGGTGATCAGACGCCGCGGTGTCAGCGGCGCCGACCCGACTCCCGAGGAGAGTGAACCGACATGACCCGTCCCATCGATCCGTTCCGTGAGATGGAGCGTCCCTTCCGTGAGATGGAGCGCCTGGTGAACGGTCTGACGACCCGCGCGACCGGCACCGCGTCCATGCCCATGAACCTGTACCGCGAGGGCGACGCCTTCGTCGCCGAGGTCGAGCTGCCCGGCGTCGACCCGGCCTCCATCGACGTGGACGTGGAGGAACGCACGCTCACCGTCCGTGCCGAGCGCAAGGAGGACCCGGCCCGCGAGGACCGCCGCTGGCTCACCCGTGAGCGCTCCGCCGGCACCTTCGCCCGCCAGCTCACCCTGGGCGAGGGCCTGGCCCTCGACCGCATCCAGGCCGACTACAGCGACGGCGTCCTGACCCTCACCATCCCGGTGGCGGAGCAGGCCAAGCCCCGCAAGATCTCCGTCACCCACGGCGGCGCCGCCCCCGCGGCCGCGCAGACTGTGGAGGGCGAGACCGCCGAGGCCTCCGGCGAGTGATCGCCCTCTGACGGAGCCGCGCGGCCGGCGCGACCGGCGCGCTGCCCGTCCCCCGAACGCAGATGCGGCGGGCCCCTACCGGGGGCCCGCCGCATCTGCGTGGTGGTCAGGCGCGATCGGCCAGGATCAGCTGCGCCGCCTTCTCACCGATCATGAAGCACGTGATGTTGGGGTTCACGGTCACGTGCTCGGGCATCACGGAGGCATCGGCCACGCGCAGCCCCGTCACGCCCTTGACGCGCAGGCGGGCGTCCAGGGGGCTCATGGCGTCGTCGTCGGCGCCCATGCGCACCGAGCCCACCGGGTGGTACACGGTGTTGTGGGTGCGGCGCACGTAGTCGGCGATCTCCTCGTCCGTCTGCACGTCCACGCCCGGGGCCAGTTCGCGCCCCGCCCACGCCGCCATGGCCGGCTGGGAGACGATCTCTCGGGCCAGCCGGATGCCGGCCACCGCGACGGCCATGTCATGGCCCTCCGGGTCGGTGAAGTAGCGCGGGTCCACGGCCGGCTTGTCCCGGTAGTCGTTGGAGCGCAGGCGCACGGTGCCGCGGGACTTGGCGTGGGTGACGTTGGGGGTCAGGCAGAACGTCTCGTCCGCCGTCGGGTACCCCTGCCGGTAGGTGTGCATGTCGAACGGCACGGAGCCGTAGTGCATCATCAGGTCGGGGCGGTCCAGCCCCTCCTTGGTGGGCGAGAAGATCCCGATCTCCCAGTACTGCGTGGCGTCGCGGTACATGGGCTGCTTGGACTCCCAGGAGATGACCGCCTCGGGGTGGTCCTGCAGGTTGGAGCCGACGCCGGGGGCGTCCACGCGCACGTCGAGGCCGTGCTCGGCCAGGTGCTCGGCCGGGCCGATCCCGGAGAGCATCAGCAGCTTGGGCGTGTTGATCGCCCCGGCGGAGAGGATGACCTCGGCGCGGGCGTGGATCTCGGCCTGCCGGCCGTGCCGGTCCGCGACGTGACGGACGCCGTAGGCGCGGCGGTCCTCGTCGAAGAGCACCTCGCTCACCCAGTGGTCCGTGAGGATGTCCAGGTTCTCGCGGTCGAGGATCGGGTGGAGATAGGACACCGACGACGACGCGCGGGTGCCGTCCTGCTTGCGGTTGATCTGGAACCAGTTGGCTCCCTTCACGACGGTCTCGCCGGTGTTGAACGTCGTCGTCGGGATGCCGGCCTGGGCGGCGGCCTCGAGCAGGGCGACACCGGTCGGGTCGTCGGCGGGCACGTCCATCAGCTCGACGGGACCGTCGTGGCCGTGGTGATCGCCCTCGGCCCGGTTGTTCTCGAGCTTCTTCACCAGGGGCAGGGTGTGCTCGGCGCCCCAGCCGTTGGCGCCCATCGCCTCCCACTGGTCCAGGTCCTCGCGGGGAGGCCAGAACGCGATGCAGGAGTTGTGGGAGGAGCAGCCGCCGAGCACCTTGGCCCGGGAGTGGCGCATGAAGGAGTTGCCGTTCTCCTGCGGCTCGATGGGGTAGTCCCAGTCCAGGCCGGACTCGAGCAGCTCGGGCCACCGGCGCAGCTCGAGGACCTCGTCCAGGTCCACGTCGGTGGGACCGGCCTCCAGCAGGGCGACGCTGATCTGGGGGTCCTCGGACAGGCGGGCCGCGAGGGCGGCGCCGGAGGAGCCGCCACCGACCACGATGTAGTCGTAGACGGGCGTGTCGGGCTGCGGGGTCGAGGCGTCGGGGGTGGTGGTGGTCACGATCCGGGGATCCTTTCGGTGGTCACGGGTGGGCGCGGGGTCTGGCCCCGCGCCCACGGGGAGGGGGCTCAGCGGCGGTCGGCGAACCAGCCGGTCACCGCGGGCTCGGTGTTCTGGTAGATGTGCTTGTGCTCCACGTATTCACCCAGCCCGGTGGGGCCGAGCTCGCGGCCGATGCCGGAGGCCTTGAAGCCGCCCCATTCCGCCTGCGGCAGGTAGGGGTGGTAGTCATTGATCCACACGGTGCCGTGGCGCAGGGCACGGGAGACCCGGTGGCACGTGCCGGCATCGGAGCTCCACACGGCCCCGGCGAGGCCGTACTCGGTGTGGTTGGCGATCTCGACGGCCTCGGCCTCGGTGGAGAACGTCTCGACGGTGATGACGGGGCCGAAGCCCTCCTCGACGACGGCGGGGTTGTCCCGGTCGCAGCGGTCCAGCACGGTGGGGGCGTAGAAGTAGCCGTCCTTGTGCTCCTCGCCGCCCCAGTGGCCGCCCACCCGCAGGCGGGCGCCGGCGTCGATGCCTCGCTGGACGTAGTCCGTCACCTTGTCCCGGTGGGCCGCGGAGATCAGCGGGCCGGTCTCGGCGTTCTCGTCGAAGGGGCCGCCCATCACGATGTGCCCGGCGCGCTCGACGAGGTCGTCCACGAAGCGCTCGGCGATCGATTCGTGGACGATCAGGCGCGTGCCGGCCGAGCACACCAGGCCCGAGTCGGTGAACGCCGCGTTCAGGGCGTTGTCGAGGGCGGCGTCGTAGTCGGCGTCGGGGAAGATCACGTTGGGGTTCTTCCCGCCCAGCTCGAGGGCCGTCTTCTTCAGGGACGCCGCGGCGGCCTCGGCGATCTTGCGGCCGGTGGCCAGGCCTCCGGTGAAGGAGATGAGATCGACGTCGGGATGCGAGGACAGCGGGGCGCCCACCTCCGCCCCGGCGCCCAGCACGAGGTTCCCGACGCCGGCGGGGAGGCCGAGCTGCTCGAGGGCCCGCATGGTGAGGATGGCGGTGTGGGGGGTGAGCTCGGCGGGCTTGAGCACGAAGGTGCAGCCGGCCGCGAGGGCAGGGGCGATCTTCCAGGAGGCCTGCAGCAGCGGGAAGTTCCAGGGGGTGATCATGCCGCAGACCCCGATCGGCTCGTTGACCACGCGGGAGAGCACGGTCGGGTCGCCGGCGTCCACGAGCCGGCCGGGGTGCTGGTCCGCGATCTTGCCGAAGTAGCGGAAGCAGGCCGCGATGTCCGCCATGTCGCCCTCGGCCTCCACGAGGCGCTTGCCGGTGTCCAGGGCCTCGGCGCGGGCGAACTCGTCCTTGTGCTCGATGATGTGGTCGGCGAGGCGGATGAGCAGGTCGCCGCGCTCGGCGGCGGGGGTGGAGGACCAGACGCCGCTGTCGAAGGCGCGGCGGGCGGCGGCGATCGCCGCGAGGGTGTCCTCGCGGGTGCCCTCCGCGACGACGCCGACCTCGGTGCCGTCGGCGGGGCAGAAGATGGTGCGGGTGCCTCCGTCGGACGAGGGCACCCAGGCCCCGTCGATGTACTGGGTCGCGGTGGGGTCGGGGGTGGGGGTCACGGTCGTGCTCCTTCGGTCTCGGGGTTGGTGGTCTGCAGGGCCACAGTCGGCAGGGCGTCCGTGGCGGGGGAGTGATCGGCGTCGGTCCAGACCTCGGGTGCCTCGGCGTCGATCCGTGCGGCCAGGAGGGAGTCGTCGCCCGTCATGGTCATGAAGGCCAGGTGCGCCTCGTAGTCGTCGAGGATGTTGGCGCACAGCTGTTCGCGGCTGTAGCCCATGACGTCGCGCCCGCGGGAGCCCTTGGCCGAGAACACCTCCAACTGGACGTAGGTGTCCTGCGCCGCGGACAGGCTGCCCGCGAAGCTGGGCACGGGGTAGGCCACCGGGTACACCTGGTACTTGAAGTCGGTCTGTCCCGGGAACCGGACGGTGAGGTCCACCCAGGGCACGCCCGATTCGGGATGCGTGCCGCGGGTGACGTCCACGTCCGCCCCGTGCTCGCGCAGCTCCGCGGCGACCTCGCTCAGCGCGGGGGACACCTCGCGGTCGACGTAGGCCGCGGCCTGCTTGGCGGTCGCGAAGTGCATGCGGCGGGCCAGGCGCTGCCGCCACGTGGCCCGGCTGTTCGCGTCCCGGACCCGGCCGGAGAGCACGTGCGGCAGGGACGCGGTGCGGGAGTCCATCGCGAGGGACTCGGAGTGGAGCACCCGCCACAGGCTGATCATCACCAGGTACACCAGCACGGACAGCGGCAGTCCGACGATCACGGTGGCCTTCTGCAGCGTGTAGACGCCGTCGATGAACAGCATGGACAGCGTCAGCAGCCCCGTGATGACGGCCCAGGTGATGCGCAGCCAGGGTGCGCCGTCGGAGTCCTCCACCGAGCCCTTGGACGTCATGTTGGCCATGATCAGGGAGCCGGAGTCGGCGCTGGTCACGTAGAAGAACAGGCCGGTGAACACGGCCAGGCCGATCAGGAACGCGGCGCCGGGGAACTGCTGCAGGAGGCTGAAGAAGCCGGCCTCCGGCGCGGTGACGGCCTCCTGCAGCAGCGCGTCGTCGCCGTCCCGGAACAGGCCGATGGCCGCGTTGCCCATGATGGACACCCACAGCATGATGAACGCGAAGGGGATCAGCAGCACGCCCAGCACGAACTCCCGCAGGGTGCGCCCCCGGGAGATGCGGGCCAGGAAGAGGGACACGAACGGCGCCCAGGCGATCCACCAGGCCCAGAAGAACAGCGTCCAGTCGGACATCCACTGCTCCGCCGGGTAGGCCGCCGTGCCGTCGGTGTAGGCGAAGGTGCGCATCATCATCGACGGGAACGAGGCGAAGAAGTCGCCGATGTTCTGCACCAGGGCGTTGAGCAGGTCCGTGGTGCGGCCGGTGACCAGCACCCACAACAGGATGACGACGGCCAGGTACACGTTGAGCTCGGAGAGCCGGCGGATGCCCTTGTCCACACCGGAGACGGTGGAGATGATCGTGATCCCGACCGCCAGGGCCATGAGGGCGATCTGCACACCGGTGGTCACCGGCACGTCCAGGATCAGGGCGAGTCCGGCGTTCAGGAAGACGACGCCGATGCCCAGGGAGACGGCGATGCCGAAGATCGTGCCGACGGTGGCGCCGATCTCCGCGGCGTGGCCGATGCCGCCGTGCACGCGGCGGCCGAAGATGGGGGCGATGGCCGAACGGATGCTCAACGGCATGTGGTACCGGTAGGCGAACAGTCCGAAGGCCATGCCCATCAGGGCGTACATGGCCCACCCGGGGATGCCGTAGTGGAAGATCGTCCACAGCGGGGCCATGCGGGCGGCCTCGTCGGACATCGGCGGCAGGTCCGGTGGGGTGAGCAGGTTGGTGGCCGGGCCGGAGGTGGCGAAGAACATCAGGTCCACCCCGATGCCCGCGGCGAAGAGCATCGCCGACCACGTGAACATGCTGAACTGCGGGACGGCGTGGTCCGGGCCGAGCCGCACGCGGCCCAGGCGGCTGAGCGCCACGACCACGACGAAGACGACGACGACGCCCGCCGTGAGCACGTAGTACCAGCCGAAGCTCTCGGCGATCCAGCTCACCGTGGCCGAGATCACGGAGTCTGCCTGGGCGGGCAGGAGCATGGCCCAGAGGGCGAAGCCGACGACGATGCCCGCGGTGCCGGCGAACACCGGCCAGTTCACGGGGGAGTGGGGGGGTCCTCCGGCGTCGGGCGGACCCGGTGGCCCTGCGGTCTCGGCTGTCGTCCTCTGGTCGGCAGACACAGGTGTGCTTCCTCTCGTCGGGGTGTGGGCGGCCCGTCCACCCTACAGATCGGTCATCTGGGCGGGGCTGCGTGCTGGGCGGTGCGGGTCTCTGGGTTCTGTGGGCACGCGGGGCTGGGGCTGCCGGGCCCCGTGGCCGCTGGGCCTCTGGGTTCCGTGGGCAGGAGAGCGAAGGTTTCTGCCCCCGGAAGCGAAAACCCTGCCGGTTCTGCCCCCGGAACAGGGGAGAGCGCGCTTTCTGCCCACGGAGCGGGCGGGGCTGCCGGTTCTGCCCACGGAACGGGGCCGGTGCGGGACGCCTCCGCCGCGGTGGGCCCGCCGGTAGACTGCCGAACTGTGGCTTTGACTATCGGATTCGTGGGACTGCCCAATGTGGGCAAGTCGACCCTGTTCAACGCGCTGACGCGCCAGACCGTGCTCGCGGCGAACTACCCGTTCGCGACGATCGAGCCGAACGTGGGCGTGGTGAACCTGCCGGACGAGCGGCTGCCGCAGCTGGCCGAGATCTTCGGCTCCGAGCGCATCCTGCCGGCGACGGTGTCCTTCGTGGACATCGCCGGCATCGTGAAGGGCGCCTCCGAGGGGGAGGGCCTGGGCAATCAGTTCCTGGCGAACATCCGTGAGGCCCACGCGATCGCCCAGGTGGTGCGCGCGTTCGACGACGGCGACGTCGTCCATGTGGACGGCAAGGTGGACCCGGCCTCGGACATGGAGACCATCAACACCGAGCTGATCATCGCGGACATGCAGACCGTGGAGAAGGCGATCCCGCGCGTCGAGAAGGAGGTCAAGGGCAAGAAGAAGGAGCCCGCCGACCTCGAGGCGCTCAAGGCCGCGCTCGCGGTGCTGGAGCGGGGCGAGACGATCTTCGCCGCGAAGGACAAGGACAAGCTGGACATGGACCGGCTGCGGGAGCTGAGCCTGCTCACCGCCAAGCCGTTCATCTACGTGTTCAACTCGGACGATGGTGTGCTGGGGGACGAGGCCAAGCAGCAGGAGCTGCGCGATCTGGTGGCCCCCGCCGACGCCGTGTTCCTGGACGCCAAGCTCGAGTCCGACCTCGTGGAGCTCTCCGACGAGGAGGCGGCCGAGATGCTGGAGATGGCCGGGCAGGACGAGTCCGGGCTGGACCAGCTGGCTCGCGTGGGCTTCTCCACCCTCGGCCTGCAGACGTACCTCACCGCCGGGCCCAAGGAGACGCGGGCGTGGACCATCCCCGTCGGCGCGACGGCGCCCGAGGCTGCCGGCGTGATCCATACCGACTTCCAGCGCGGCTTCATCAAGGCGGAGATCGTGAGTTTCGACGATCTGATCGCTGCCGGGTCCATGGCCGACGCCAAGGCCGCCGGCAAGGTGCGCATGGAGGGCAAGGAGTACGTCATGCGCGACGGCGACGTGGTGGAATTTAGGACGGGGCTTACGTCAGGCGGCAAGAAGTGAAGACGAGACTGGGAGCGCTGGCATGAGTGATCTGATTCCACTGCGTAACGCTTGTGTGCCACGAGAGGATGTGCTTCAAGGAGGTCTCGCCGATAACCACTTCGCAGCACAGCTCGACAAGGTTGTACGTGACGCCGAGCACTACCCGGTTTACGGCGACGCGGAGGCATTCTTTGCTCAGACCTACCCGACCTCCGGGTTGAAGACTCTTCTCACCAAGACCTTCGGTCGTATTGCTGGGGCGAAAGGCGTGGCAGGAGAGAACGGAGTCTTGCGGCCCACTACCTCCTTTGGTGGCGGCAAGACCCACGGTCTCACAGCGGTTTACCACCTGGCCGGTGGGGCGCGACCCGCCAACATCGCAGAGTTCATCGACCCAAGCCTGCTTCCGGACGGTGCCGTTCAAGTTGCCGCGCTCGTCGGCGATGCCCTCGACCCCACCGCCGGGGTTGACACCGATGGCCACCGCGCCTACACTCTGTGGGGCGAGATGGCGGCACAGATCGGTGACAACGCCTTCTCGGTGATGGCTGCCAATGACACCGAGCGCACGGCGCCGGGAACAGGCACCATCAAGGCGGCGTTCGGCGGCAGGCCAACGATCGTCATCGTGGACGAGATTGCCAAGTACCTGCGAGCGGTGTCGTCCTCGGGCAGCGAGGACGTGCGTCGCATGGCCCGAGCGATCCCGGTGTTCCTGGGGAACCTGTTCGAGGTCGCGTCTGACCCGACCAATCGGGTCTCAGTCATCATCACACTGGCGGCCACCACCAACGCCTTCGGTGCAGAGACCACCGAGATCAGCGACCTCACCAGCGACGAGAAAGAACGGGCCGACGCGGCGAACACCGCCTCCGTCAAGGCAGCGGAAGAGACCGGGGACGTACTGACCCGCGCCGTGCAACCGTCCGCAGTGATCCGCCCTGCCGACGACAACGAGATCGGCGAAATCCTCAAGAAACGCATCTTTGCCTCGGTCGATCAGACTGCGGCGACTGCTGCTGGTGACGCCTACCGAGACCTGTACGAGACGCTCGGCAAGACCGAGCAGCTGGCGGGCGGCGCCGAACACCCTGCGACCTACGGCGAGTTGGTCACTAAGACGTACCCGTTCCACCCCGAGCTCGTCCGTGTCCTGGACAAGCGCCTAGGCAACATCACACAGTTCCAGCGAGCAAGAGGCGCGTTGAAGTTGCTGGCTGAGGTCGTGGCACACATCTACGCAACGAACGATGACACCGCGGTCATCAACGTTGGTGACATCGACTACGACAACGACCCGGTGCTGAACCACCTCACCGATGGTCTCGGACGTGCCGAATACGCCTCGGTGGCAGAGGGCGACTTCGCAGGCAAACAGTCGCACTCCGCCGCAGTGGACGCTGATATCTTCCCCGGCAAACCTGCCTACAGCACCCGCGTCGCACGCACGGTGTTCACACATTCGCTTGAAATGGTGGCGACTGCAGGAGCCGGCCGCAACGACTGGGTCGTCGGCACACTCCGCCCAGGCGAAGACACCGCCATCTTCGAGAAGGCGCTCACAGAATCCGAGAAGGTCTTCTGGCATCTGTCTTTCGATGGCGGGCGATGGCGCTTCAACATCGAACCGAACGTCAACGCCATCATCGAGACCGAGAAGCGCAACGTCGCCAACACCGCCGTCGCGGCGATGGTCGACACACTCATCCGCAATGCGTTCGCTAACGATGGTGGCGCCAAAGCCGTGCACTTCCCGTCGGGCCCCGCCGAGGTCCACGACGAAGCGGGCCTGAGAGTCGTGGTGCTTGACTATAACGTCGTGGCCGTCACGCAGAAGGGCGCAGAACAGCCGCCCGCAGCGATCGTCGAGATGCTTGACAAAGTGGGCTCCGTCGGCAGCCCGCGGACCTACCGCAACGCTGTGGTGTTCGCGGTCCCAGACGAGGAGCAGGTCGAGGTTCTGAAGGACCGTGCCCGCGCGCTAATCGCTTCCAACAACCTTGCCAGCGACGCCGCCCGACTCGCACAGTTCAGCGACGAGGTGCGCAAGAAGGTGGAGGTCTACAACAAGGAGGCCGCCCTCAACGCTCGCATCGCCGTGACGCGTTGCTACAAGCACATCTACTTCCCCTCCGGCGACAAGGGCACGGGGTACTTGCGCCATCGTGAGCTTCCCACTCAGGTACAGGGCGACACAAAGAACGCGACCTCGGCGGTGTTGAGTCTGCTCGAAGATGAGGACAAGATTCGAAGCAGTCCCTTCACAGCCTCCTACCTCCGGTCGAAGACCTGGCACGCTGCAAGCTCCGCCACCACACGCTCGATCGCCGACTACTTCTGGACCGATCACACGATCCAGATCGTTCGAAACCCGAACCTGATCCGCGAAGCGATCGTCAACGGCGTGAAGAACGAGAACTGGGTCTACTACGACGCGGGCACGGGAAAGACATACACGTCGAGCACCATGGCTGGGTTCTCGCCGGAGATGAAACCCGACGCCGAAGTGATGACCGCTTCCGAAGCCCAGTCACGAGGCTTGCTCGTGCGCAAGCCGACCCAGACCGACTTGCGCGCTGTCATCACCAACGATGACCTCACGGGAGCCGAGATTCGCTCCCGCCTCGAAGCCCAATGCGGCGGCGAGCCGGCCAAGACCGATGTCCTCGAACTACTCGCCACAGCAGTACAAGCCAGCGACTACAAGTGGTTCGTTGTCCTCGACGCAGAGCCTGCCTCCGGCGTCCGGGCATTGTCGCCGTCCGCGATCAAGGACAAAGGTCTCGATGGCCTGCGCATCCTCAGCCGGGAAGCGGCGGATGCGCAGGAGATCGAGGTGCCGACCCGCACCCCGAACTCGAAGACCTTCAACGCGTCGGGCCCAGGCGGTGCGGCAATGCAGAGCCTCCTCGATCAGATTTCCGACTTCACCGTGCCGACGGTAAGCACGATGACCTTGAAGGTCACCGCCGACGAGGCCTCAGGCGCCAGCGACATCGACCTCGCCGTGGCAGCGCTCGGCATGCTGCAAAAGCAGCACATCACCGTTCGTGCGACGATCCGCGCCGAGTTCAAGGGAGTCAACGGCGGAGTCCAGTTCCAGGGCACCGCCGACCGGCAAGACTTCCAGTCTGCGTACAACCATGTGAAGAAGGCCATCACCGGTGCGGTCAAGGTAGCGGGGGAGGTCACCCTCGTCTTCCGCTTCACCCCGGCTCTGGACATAACCGATGCCCAGTTCGGCCAGATTCACACGGTCATCAAGAACCTCGGTATGAAGAGCACCACGATGACAGCCGAGGTCACCAAGTGAGTGCCGTCAAGCGCATCCGCCCCGCATCCCACCTCGCGCTAGTCGAAGGGGTGCGAGGGTTCCGCCTCGTTGTCACGCCGGGCCGAGGCGAGACCTTCGGCGTGACGCTTGAAGAAACCTACGGCGAAAACGGCGGCACGATCACCGCGCCGGTGACCACCGCCACACCCGTTCAGGCGGGACGCGTGGTCGATGCGCTCTTCGTTGCGATCCGCAAGGCTGGGCATCGACCGAGCGTCCTTGCGTTCAAGCGCAAAGCCCCCATCCGCCTTGGCGAGGCTGAGGGAGTCCGTCTGGCGCTCGTCCTGCTTGCGAGCCAACCCATTGCCAAGCATGAGCGGGTCCGGGCACTCGTCGCCGGAATCAACGCCATGAGCGTCGAAGAGACCTACTACTGGTACTCCAAGTGCATGGGACTCGATGGCAACCGCGCCCGCAAGGCACTCCGAACCCTCCTCGCCGACTAAGGACACGACGTGACCACTTCAAGACCACGAGTTCTCATCGAGGACTGGCTACCCGTCGCAGAGCTCGGCATCGAGTCGCGGCGAGAGCGCGGAGCTGCCTCCGCCCTGCCCCCGCTCTCGTTCCTTCACATCTGGTGGGCCCGTCGACCACTTGTCGCCTCCGCCGCTGTCGCACTCGCAGGCGTCATGCCGGCATGGACCGAAGAGCTAGCCGAATCGTTCCCAGAAGCGCCGGAAGTTCGCACTGAATCGGCCTACAGGGCATGGCTACTTCGCCTCGTCGGCATCCTGGGTGACCCCGTCAAGGGAAGACGCATGATCGATGCCGCCAACGCTGCGGGCGTGAAGTTGCAGGGCAACGGTTACGGCTACCGTCAGGCGTTCCGAAACGCAGTGTCGCGCTCAGACATCGACCTGCTCCACACCGTTCTTCGTCGCACCTGGGGCGAGCTTCCGACCATTGCTGACCCGACCGCCGGTGGAGGATCGATTCCATGGGCTGCGAGCCGACTTGGGCTTCCTGTCGTCGCGAACGACCTCAACGGAGTCGCGGCCAGCGTGCTGAAGGCAGGCGTCGAGATACCTGCAACTCGCGGTCTCGACCTGCTGCCTGACATCAGGAAGTGGGGTGACGTGCTCGTCAAGCGAGTGGAGAAGCGACTCAAGGAGTTCTTCCCGCTCAACGAAGGGGAAAGCGTGATCGCCTACATCTGGGCCAACGCTGTCCCTTGCCCGCGGACGGGTCGGCTTGTGCCACTGCTGACAGATAAGTGGCTACGCAAGGCACCGGGGAAAGAGGCTGCGGTCCGGATGGTCACTTCCGTTGAGGGGATCGAACTCAGGGAGCCCCGCTTCGAGGTCATTCTGGGACGCGAGGTGGACAAAGCCGACGCCAGCACCGGGACAATGGCGCGAGGCAAGGCGGTCTCTCCATACGACAACCTTGTCATCGATGGCGACTACATCAAGGAGGCCGCTCAGAGCGGCGATATGGACCAACTGCTCTACGCCGTGGCAGTCCGAAAGCCATCCGGTGAGCGTACCTTCCGGGCGCCGAATGAGGCAGACCTTCAAGCACTGCAAGCTGCGAATCATACTTTCAACGCGCTGAAGGACGAGTGGTTTGATGCCGGAATCCTGCCCACCGAGGAGTTTCCTGAAGGGAACGATCTGCGCCCCAAACACTACGGTCTCGATCGTTGGGTAGATTTTTTCACTCCTCGCCAAGCGCTCGTACATGGCACGTTTGGTGAGGAGTTCGCGCGCCTCGTGCCCGAAGTGCGCGAGACTCTCGGCGAGGCTGCTGACCAGGTGCTTTTCGAGTTGGCTCTGATGCAGGGCAAGGCCCTCAATTACAATTCGAGACTTGGCTCATGGCACGTCTCAAAGCAAGTGATGCGAAGCGTCTTCGAGAGGCATGACTTCGCGTTCAAGTGGACATTCGCCGAGTTCGAAGGCGCCACCGCCCTCTACTCGTGGTGCCTCGACCAACTAACAGATGCCTACGGCGGGATCGCCCGCCTGCTCGACGAGACCGGATCGGCAGAGCTCGGCATGAACGACCGACTTGAGCGTCAGGTCACGGTTACTCAAGGTAGCGCGGCAAGCCTCCCACTGGATGACGGCTCGGTGACGCATATCTGCATGGACCCGCCCTACTACAACAACGTGATGTATGCAGAACTCGCAGACTTTTTCTACGTCTGGGAGAAGCGCACGCTGGGGCGTCTCGTTCCTGACTACTTCCGCGATGAACTCACCGACAAGGACAACGAGGCGGTGGCGAACCCAGCTCGTTTTGCGGCCATGGGACGACGCAAGAACGAACTCGCAGATCTTGACTACGAGTCGAAAATGACTTCTATCTTCGCCGAGTCCCGACGAGTGCTGTCAGACGACGGAGTCCTCTCGGTGATGTTCACTCACAAACGAGCCGAGGCGTGGGACACCCTCGGCATGGGCCTGCTGCAGGCCGGCTTCACCATCGAGACCTCGTGGCCCGTGAACACGGAGGCCGAGACCTCACTCCATCAAGCGAACATGAACTCGGCGGCATCGACGATCATGCTCGTGTGTCGCAAGCGGGAGGATCGGGAGACAGAACACCGAACGTACCTGGATGACATAGAGCAGGATATTCGTCTAGCAGCACGTGATGCAGCAACAAGGTTCCAGCATGACGGTATCGACGGCGTGGACCTACTGCTCTCAACATACGGACCAACGCTGTCTGTCATCTCGCAGAACTGGCCTGTCTACTCGTCCACTCCGGACGCCGATGGACGCGACCAACTGCTCCGTCCTGAAGACGCTCTCGCCTTAGCTCGTGAGGAGATCGTAGACCTTCGCCGATCCCGCCTTGTTGGAAAGGCGGCGAAGGTCGATGGCCTCACTGACTTCGTCCTGTTGGCGTGGGACACGTTCGGCGCGCGGGAGTTCCCGTTTGATACGGCCAGACTGCTTGCCCTTGCCGTGGGAGGCCTAGATGTGGACGACCTGGAGCGTGCCAAGATCGTGTCGAAGTCGTCCGGGAAAGTCACATTGCTGACGCCGAAACAACGGTTGCGCCGCGGTGCTGACTCGGGCCTTCCCGGGGTAAACTCCGAAGCAGCCTCTTTCGAGTACATCATCGACGCTGTTGACACTGCGCTCTACATTGCTGAGGTAGACGGTCAACAGGCCGCCAAGCGCTTCCTTGATCGTCATGGATACACAAGCGACAGTGGATTCGTTTCCACGCTGCAAGGCCTGGCGAACGCGATCCCACGCACCAAGGTCAAAGGTGCTTGGGCGGTGCCGGAGGCTGGGCTCATCGACACGCTCTGCACCCTGTACTTCGAGGATGTCGTGTTGCCGGAGGCAGAGGAGATGGCCGCTCTGGCAGACCCCAACGAGAACACGCTGTTCGACGTGGAGTGACATGACACCGGACGACAGCGACGCTCTACCACCTGGATCGCCGGCGCCACATGGCGGACCGGCGAGCTCTGAGCTGTTCTTGGGCGACTCTATCTCGTCGCCGGATTCGTTCCAATCTGTTGATCTGGCAGCAACCTACTCGCCGGACGACCACCCGTTCGAGACGTTCTATCTACCGTTGCTGTCTCGGGCGGTGATCTACGACAGAGCTGTGGGCTACTGGTCAGCGTCCGAGCTTCAGTACGCGGCACAGGGCACCGCCCATTTCCTCGCGAACGGCGGGAAGATGCGCCTGATCGTCGGTGCGCAACTCGCACAGCGAGACGTGGACGCCGTCATCGAGGGCAAGCCGCTCGGCGACGTGGTGGCGGCGAGGCTGCTCGCAGACCCGGACCTTGCCGGGACACGGATCGTGCAGAGCGAGCATCTGAGTGTGCTTGCGTGGATGGTCGCCACGGACAGACTTGAGATTCGTGTCGGTGTCCCGAGGGGAGAAGGCGGTGAACTGCTGACGCACCTACAGTCGGGACGCTACTTCCACACCAAGTACGGCATCTTCGCGGATCGGTACGGGAATCGAGTCGCCTTCAACGGATCGAACAACTCATCGGTGACGGCCTGGGCGAGGAACCATGAGACGTTCGACGCCTACCCATCCTGGAATGTGCCGATCTGGGACTACCTGGGTGTCCATAAGGTGCTCGACTTCGAGAAGCACTGGACCGACAACGCTGATGCAGGATGGGCAGTCATAGACTTGCCGTCGGCAGTGCGGGAGCACCTCATCGAGCACGCCCCCGAGACCCCGCCGGTTCCACCCGGCGTTGTCTTGCCACCTCGGGAGACGCCGACCTCGTCCGAAGAGGACACCGAGGAGTTCGATATCGAGGCGGCATGGGACGAGCTCGTCGCATTGCGCGATGCACCAACCGCATCGCCCTGGACAGGCGTCGGATCGGCATGGGCGCAACCTCTCCCGCACCAAGCGGAGCTCATCAGCCGTGTCGTGAGCACCTACCCGCGCGGCTACCTGCTCGCCGACGAGGTTGGGCTCGGCAAAACCGTGGAAGCGGGCATGGTGCTCCGCGAACTCTTCACCGCGGGCCGGGCGACGAAGGCGCTGCTGCTCGTCCCCGCCTCCGTGATGAAGCAGTGGCAAGAGGAACTCCACGAGAAGATGAACCTCGATGTGGCACGCTTCGACAAGGGTGCTTTCGTAGATCGTTACGATGCGCCAATCCCGGTCGATCCGAACGCGAATCCGTGGTCCGCGTTTCCCATCGTGCTCGCTTCGTCGCACCTTGCTCGCCGTCGCGACCGCCGGCGGCAGATACTCGACGCCGGTCCGTGGGACGTTGTCCTGGTTGACGAGGCTCATCACGCGCGGCGACGCGGCTCCAAGCCGACCGACACTCCGAACTCATTGCTGGGGCTCCTTCAAGAGATGCGCGACAAGGAGATGTGGAGGGCGCTGTACCTCGCCACGGCAACACCGATGCAGATGAACCCACATGAAGCCTGGGACTTGATCTCCCTGCTCGGGCTCAAGGGTCGGTGGGGCGTCAGCGCCGAGGACTTCATTCGGTACTTCAAGCTGCTGGCAATCGACCCGATGTACCGGCACTGGGACCTGTTGTGCGCGATGCTGGATGACTACTTCGCTGACCCACAGGCCGAGCGGGACGCTGACCTCGAACGGGAGATCGACGACGCACTCGGCTGGACGGGTGCGTACGTGGTCACGGCTCTAGCTGTAAGAGGTCATGACG
>NZ_JXSP01000049.1:0-2242 GCF_000946635.1 Micrococcus sp. MS-ASIII-49 | reverse complement strand
CCTCATGACCCACAACATCTAGCCGGGAACCCGCCGAGCGCAGACCTGAAGACCAAGTTCCCGAACGAGACCTCCGAGTGGATGGACAAGTGGCTCCGTCGCCACACTCCGATGCGGGATCGTGTCTTCCGCAACACCCGAAAGACCATGCGCGACTACCAGGCAGCCGGGATCATCCCTGACGACGTGGTGATCCCGTATCGCCACGTCAAGGACGAGTTTATCCCGCTACAACCGAACGAGCGACGCCTGTACGAGCGGATCGAGGAGTACATCCGCCGCCACTACAACGCTTACATGGCCGAGGCTGGCAATCAGGCGCTCGGGTTTATCATGACCGTCTATCGCCGCCGACTGACCTCCTCGTTCGAAGCCATCAAACGGTCTCTTCGCCGTCGCCTGAGTGTGTTGGAGAACGGCAAAAACCTCGCCGAGCTGCTCACCGACGACGACAACGTAGATGTCGAAGGTTCGCTGTTCGAGCCAGAGGCCTTCGACACGAGAGCCGACCGCCTCCGTGACGAAATCGCAGAGCTCAAGTCGTTCCTCCAAGACCTCGATAGCATCACGGGCGAAGACAGCAAAGCGAGCAAACTTGTTGCCGACGTGACCGAGGCTCTGAACACGTACTCCTCTGTCGTCGTCTTCACCCAGTACGCCGACACGATGGACTACGTCCGCGAGCGGCTTCTCACGGCGGGGTACCGCCGCCTCGGCTGCTACTCGGGCCGAGGTGGGGAGGTCTACAACGTCGAGTCTGGAAGCTGGACCGAGGTTACGAAGTCGGAGATCAAGACCAGGTTCCGCAGTGGCGAGCTTGAAGTCCTCGTCGGTACAGACTCCATGAGTGAAGGACTGAACTTGCAAACGTCCGGGCGACTCATCAACTACGACATGCCCTGGAACCTCATGCGCGTTGAGCAGCGAATCGGGCGCGTTGACCGCATCGGTGCGTCGTACAAAGACATCCGCATCAGCAACTATTTCTACGCTGACACGGTTGAGGAGCAGGTCTACAAGGGCATCGCCGAGGACTACGGTGACTTCACCGATATCGTGGGCGACGCGGCCCCAGTGCTCGCCAATATTGAGAAGGCCATCGAGCGATTGGCGTTGACCGGCCACGCAACGACCACCGAGATCGACTCCGAAGTCGGACAGATTCGACAGCAGGTCGAGGATATCCAGAATGAGCCTGTCGGCAACGACGACATGGGCGAACCAGGCGGTGGCGGTCGGATCAAGCAGCCGCCAACGCTGGAGGGCGGGACGTCTCTGCGAGACCTGGAACGTGTACTCACCGCGAACGGCCTAACCCGTGCTGCCTTCGAGTCCGACCCTTCCCGTCCTCGGGTGTATTGGCTCAAGCCCCCGGCGGAAGCACTCTCGGCTCTGTCTTTCCAGAAAGACGATGGTGTGTGCGACATCGAAGAATACTTCGACCCGTCGCCGCTCGCACCACTGCCGGTGACGTTCGATCGTGCTACCTGGGATGAGAGCGATGACGCTGACCTGGTCTTCCTGACTTATGGGACACCTGAACTCGCGGCGCTGTTGCCCGCTGACACCGAGCACGTCAGAAGCGCCTGAGCGGCGCCGATAATTCTGAGCGCCAGCGGGGCTGTTGGGGCTGCTGCACGGATAGGTGACCGGTGGGGTCTCAGGCCGCGAGGCTCACGGCCGGCTTCATGATGGTCTCGTACTCGATGGGCGTCAACCGGCCGAGACGGGCCTGCCGGCGGCCACGGTGATACTTGCGTTCGATCCACGTGACGATCGCGATCCGGAGCTCGTCGCGAGCCTTCCACCGCTTGCTGTCCAGGACGTTCTTCTGCAGTAGTGCGAAGAACGATTCCATGGCCGCGTTGTCGCCGGCAGCACCGACCTGGCCCATCGAGCCCAGGAGCTGGTGGCGGTTCAGAGCATGCACGAAGGCCCTGGCCCGGAACTGGCTCCCGCGGTCCGAATGCACGATGCAGATAGCGACGTCACCGCGACGAGAAACGGCGTTGCCCAGCGCGTTCACCGCCAGTCGCGCCTTCATCCGGTCACTGATCCAGTAGCCCACGATCCACCCGGAGAACACATCCTTGACCGCGCACAGGCAGAGCCTGCCCTGGCCGGTGGGGTGCTCGGTGATGTCGGTCAGTCACAGCCGGTTCGGCGCGTCGAAGGGGACTGAAGCGCCCTGGGTTTCGTTCCGATCCAACTGAAGGAGAAAGTTGAGTCCCGGATAGTGGTG